>DATGCI010000235.1:0-5000 GCA_035312185.1 bacterium | reverse complement strand
CTACACTGTAATTTTGACAATTGCCTGGTTGATATTACTTGCAATCTGGATGCTACTCGGTTTGCCGGTTGGCGTGAATGCTCCTATTGAATATACCGCTATAATGTGATCTGATTATTAGTTGAAATTATTTTACTAATTAAAATTGGATAACTGGATTAAAAATTTTACTGATTTAATAACCTGGAAAAGTAAATAGACCCGTTTCCAGGATAAAAACTTTATATTTTTATTGATAATCTTGCCAATAAATATTGCCCTTTTTTCAGAGATGGAAAAAGGGCAATATATGGCAGACTAGATATTAAAATGCTTTAATAAAAAATAAAAAATTAAAATTTCTTGGCAATTAAAATTACAAAACCTAAATTTGCGGATTTTGTTTAACTGAATTAGGAGTTTTTAAAATGCAAGCTGGAATAATTGGACTACCTTATGCTGGAAAATCCACAATATTTTCCACATTATTAAAACATAAAACAAAAAACGACTATAAAACCCGAAAAAGGGCGGAAAAAGGAGTTGTAAAAGTACCAGACAGAAGGCTGAAGAAATTATCGGATCTATATACTCCCAGGAAAGAAACCCGGGCTACAGTTGAGTACATAAAAGTTCCTGGATTTGAAGCCACAGAGAGTAAACCAACTGCCCTTCCTGGAGAATTCATTTCTAATCTTAAATCCGTAGATGCAATTCTTATGGTAGTACGGGCCTTTGATGATGAAATATATCCTCATCCTTTTGATCGTATCGATCCTCAGGCCGATATAGAGTTTATGAATTCTGAAATGCTACTCTCGGATCTGGCCATTATTGAAAAACGGATCGAGCGATTGGAAAAATCTGTCAAAGTTGAAAAAAATGAGGGCAACAGACTGGAACTCGAATTGCTGGAAAAATGTTACGACTTTTTACTTGAGGAAAAACCTTTAAGGGAAATGAAACTCAATAAAACAGAAGAAAAAATGCTGCGCAATTTTCAGTTTTTGACCTCTAAGCCTATCCTTTATATCATCAACATTAATGAGGAAGAAGTTGAGCGGGCAAATGAAATAATTGCTAAATTCAAAAAATATGAATCTGATCATACAGCAGTGACTGCATTATCAGCGCAAATTGAACAAGAAATATCAGAAATGGATACGCCCGATCAGAAAATGTTGATGGAAGAATTGGGGATCGAAGAACCGGCTCTACATAATGTTATCCGCAATTCCTACAGCCTATTGGGGTTGATATCCTTTTTTACAGTAGGCGAGGATGAATGTCGGGCCTGGACAATTCGAAATGGTTCTACTGCCCGTCAGGCTGGAGGAGCTATTCATTCTGATATTGAGAGAGGATTTATTCGAGCCCGGGTCACTTCCTATAATGATTTGATTACAGAAGGTGATTTAAAAGCCTGTCAGGAAAAGGGGCTATTGCGTCAGGAATCCCGAGAATATACTGTCAAAGATGGCGATGTGATGGAATTCAGGTTTAATGTCTAAGTAGTAGTGATTGAGGACGTGGGGATGTTTGCAAGGGTGGTTGGACTAATCTGGTGGTAGAAATTGAGTCTATTGAGACAGCAAAAGTTAAAAAACTCACCATTTTTATAATTTTAAAGGGTGTTTAAAAGCCGTTTAAACCCTGTTTCAACACTATTTAAAATATGTAAATCCTGCTATATTTTAAAATTAAAAAGGCTCTGGTACATCATATTCAAATTTCTCGACTTTAAAATCAGCGTACTGATAATCACCGCTTTCCAGACGCCAGATACCCGAAATGCGAGAAGGTACGTGCATGTCATTTACTTCCACATACTCACTAACTCGTCCTATCCAGGTTTCTTTGGAATCTTCGCCTTTATAGCGTTCAGTTTGCATTTCTACAATTTGCCCCTGTTTATTGAAGATTATATCGTAATAAACCTCATGATCGTTTCCAGTATAGGTCAAACGGGCTGAAGTGGAATCGATAGGAGTCCAGTGTTTATTTTTTGAAGGCAAAAGATTGGTTGGTAGCCATACGCTTTCTCCCAACCAGCGCAGCAATTCTCCCTGATCCGTTTTGCGCCCCTGCTGATTAATTATTCGGATAATTGAGAAAAGATAGATTTTTAAATGGCCATGATCGTTTACATAGGCATCTTCAGCCCGAAACATCTTTGTTTTTCCACTCCAGACAAAGCCCGGTTTTTCAGCGATAAAATATTGTTTTCCTTTAATATCCACCCAGTCTTTGTCCCGAGCCGTCTTGAAGCGACCACCATGCCTCAAACGTAAATAACTAACATAAGGTTGACCTTCAGAAAGGGCATAATTAAAATATTTTTGAACAGGTCTTGATAAATTTTTGATCTGTTCTTTTGAATATTTTTTCTGAGAAATATTTCCTGCATTGTTAAATAACTCTTCAACCAAAGGATTAGAACTACAATTAAAAAACAACATTAGACCTCCCAAAAGAAAAATAATCCTTGTCACAAATTGGCTCCTTCTATTTTCTAAATTTTAGGTGCAAATTTATGCAAAATATTGGGATGATGGTAATTATTTTTAATCGGTCAAATATTTAAAAAAGTTTTCCATTTGCATAATTACAAATTTGTAATTATTTTTATAATCTAATTAAAGATGGAGATATAAATGAGTAGATTTGTAGATAAATTATTACAACCGAAGCCGCACAGGGAACTGATTATGGGCAATCATGCTCTAGTAAGAGCAATGCTGGAGACCGGCGTAAAAGTAGCAACGACTTATCCCGGTTCACCAACTCCAGAAATTGCCGCCGCTATAACAGCCATTCCAAAAGAAAAGCGGCCCATGTATTTTGAATATTCAGTCAATGAAAAAGTAGCTCTGGAAATCGCTCTGGGGGCTTCCGTAAATGGCCATCTATCCACTGTATTTTTCAAATCTGTTGGCCTTAATGTGGCTTCTGATTCTGCTGTGCAGCTCGGGCTTTTAAATACAATTGGTGGTATGGTTATCATTCTAGGCGACGATCCTGGTGCTCACTCTTCGCAAAATGAGCAGGACAACCGCCACTTTGCCCGAACCTCCTATATTCCAATGCTTGAACCTGCAACACCGCAGGAAGCCTACCAAATGTACAAAGACGCCGTTCAATTATCCCAAAAATATGAAATGCCGATTTTTTTGAGAATGACCACCCATGTTTGCCACGCCAATCAGGTCATTGAACTTGATCAACTTCAGATAGATGACTACTCCTGGGAATCAAAATTTGACACTCAAAAGGGACCCTATTTACCAATTACCAGCAAAGTATTTCCTCTTAAAAAAGAAGCTCTAAACAAATTGGCAAAAATGGAACAGGAATCAGAAAATTCTCCCTACAACAAAGTCCATTCTCCTAATGGAAAAGGTGCGGTCAAAGGCAAAAAACTGGGAATTATCAGCAGTTCAATGCCCGTTTTATCTATTCTCGAAAATTTGAAAAAAGTTACTCATCCTATTGATATTTTACAGATTAATTTCAGTTATCCTGTGCCGGAATCAAAAGTGGCCAAATTTCTGGAAAATCATGATGAAGTACTTATTCTGGAGGAATTAGACCCTATTCTTGAACAGGAAGTAAAAAATATTGCCTGGGATAATGGCTCTAAGTGTCGGCTTCATACCAGACAGGAAATAGATGATCTGGTGGGAGAATTGACACCAGCCCGTACCTGGAAAATACTGGATGATATTTGGCCTGATTTGTTTCAATTATCTACTAAGGAGATCGAGAAACCGGACATCAGTCCGAGAATTGCTCAGATGTGTCCTGGATGTGGCCATCGCTCGGCTTTTCATGCCATTAAAAAGGCTCTGCCTGAGGATGCTATAACTGTTGGTGACATTGGTTGCCATTCTCTGGGATTTTTCAAACCCTATAATGTTGGCCAGGTTCTCCTATCTATGGGCCATTCTAATGGAACAGGTTCGGGGCTTTCTATAAATAATAATCGTAAAGTCGTGACTTTTATAGGTGACTCGACTTTTTTTCACGCTGGAATTCCAGGCATTATCAATGCTAGCTACCATGATCATAATATTACTCTGGTTGTTATGGAAAATGGGACAACAGCTATGACTGGCCATCAACCTCATCCTGGATCGGGCGAAATTAGCGCAAAAATTCCTATCAAGACAATCTTAGAATCTCTGAATGCGGGATTTATTCGGGATATTGATACTTACAATCAAAAGAAATTGACTAAATATATGAAAGAAGCGCTGGATTTTGATGGCTTTTCGGTAGTGATTGCCCGGCATCCCTGTATGTTAAAATTTACTCGCGAGCAAAGACGCAAAGAATCCTATAATCCGTCCCACGTTAAAATTGACCAGGATAGCTGTCGCCATATTTACGATTGTATTGAAGAGTTTGGTTGCCCCTCATTTACCAGAAATGAAGATGGTAGTATTACTGTGAACCGTGAACTTTGCATTGGTGATGGTTCTTGTTTGCAAACTTGCCCGGTAAGTGCTATTGAATTTGATAAAGAAGGAGATAAAAATGCGTGATCTGAATATATATCTTACAGGAGTTGGGGGACAGGGGATCGGCCTGCTTTCTAGAGTTCTAGCTGAAGCCTGTCTTGAAGCTGGCTATGATATTAAATCCGTTGATACCCATGGCTTAGCACAGCGAGGCGGAACTGTGATATCGCAAATTAGAATTGGTGAAAAAATATATTCACCGCTTATACCAAAGGGTGAGGCTGATATTGTAATTGGCCTGGAAAGACTGGAGGCTTTTCGAGCCATGCAAATGTTAAAAAATGAAAATGGAAAAGTCCTCTACTATGATAGCCAGTATCAGCCTATAGATGTACGACTTGATGACCATCACTACCCTACTAAAAAGGAACTCCAGGAATATAGCAAAAAGAAAAAATGTGAAATAAAAGATGTAAAAAACGACCAACTGCCTGATCCTCGTATGCAAAATATTGTTCTTTTGGCTGAAATAGCCAAACTGGGTTGGATTGAAAATGTAGA
>DATGCI010000234.1:0-3141 GCA_035312185.1 bacterium | reverse complement strand
ATCTTGTTACTGGTGTTTATATTGGGGTAGATAATCATGCCATTTCCCTGGGAAGTAATCAAACCGGAGCCAAGGCTGCGCTGCCAATTTGGGCGACTTTTATGCGAGAAATCCATGATAAGATGAACTGGCAAAGTAAAGAATTTGAAGTCCCCCCTGGCATTGTCAAAAAAGCCATCTGTAAAGAAACCAAAAAATTGCCAACCCGTTTTTGCCCAATCGAGCATGAATACTTTCGCAAGAATAATATACCTGTAGAATACTGCAAAAAACACGGAAAAGAGGAACAGAACAACAACTCCAGCGACAACATTTTCTAATTTTATGAGTAAAAATATATTACTTGTTAATCCCTGGATAGCTGACTTTGCTGCCTATGACCTGTGGGCTAAGCCATTAGGTTTGCTTTATATCGGAAAATTCCTTCGGTCTCAAGAATACAAAATCGAACTTATCGATCTTCAGCATCGCAAAAGATGGGAGACCGAACCTGAAGTGGGAAAATATAACCATACAGGCCGAGGAAAATATAACAAAACCAGAATACCCAAACCAAAGATACTAAATCATGTCCCGCGCTATTATGGTTTGTATGGCGCCACCCCGGAACAGATCAAAAATGCACTTCCTGATTACAATCCGGATGCAATTCTGATGACCTCCCAAATGACCTACTGGTATCCTGGAGTAGAAAAGACTGTGGGGATATTAAGGCAGTTCTTTCCTGAAAAACCTATTATTTTAGGCGGAATCTATGCCACTCTTTATCCGGAGCAGGCCTGGAAAACAATTCAACCCGATTACCTTATCACTGGAACAGGCGAGAAACAAGCGCTAAAATTGCTGGATAACCTTTTTGGGTTTAAGCGGAATTACAGCGGGATTCCTGATTTTGATGACCGGGGCTATTTGCCCTGGGATCTATATGAGGAGCTCGATTCTGCTGGGATAATGACCTCCCGCGGCTGCCCCTACTCCTGTTCGTTTTGCGCTACTAAACAGCTTCATCCTCGCTTTTCCATGCGTTCGCCTGAAGACGTTGTTGATGAAATAATTCACACCTACGATCAGTTCAATGTCAAAAACTTTGCTTTTTATGATGATGCTTTGTTCAGCAATAAAGAGAACCACATTAAGCCCATTCTCAGAGAGATAATCAAAAAGGGGCTGGGTATAAAATTTCACACTCCCAATGGATTGTTTGCCCGTCAAATTGATGATGAACTTGCCCAACTGATGAAAAAAGCTGGATTTAAAACTGTGCGGCTCAGCCTGGAATCAAGCGTTGAAAAGTGGCAAAAAGCCTCATCGAATAAGGTTAGCAGACGGGAATTCAAAAATGCTGTCAACAGATTAAAAAAAGCAGGTTACAAATCCCGGGATATTGAGGTCTATCTGATAATGGGATTGCCTGGTCAAAAGCCGAAGGAAGTAAAAGAAAGCTTGAGTTTTGTATATGAGAAGGGAGCAATATCAAGGCTGGCATCTTTTACACCAATTCCTGGAACCGTGGACTGGAAACGAGCAGTGCAGGGCGGCTATATCGATGAAAACATTGACCCGCTTCTGACCAACAACACCTTGCATCCCTGTGCTAATGCTGATTTTCCAGCTGAACAGTTCCAGAAGCTGCGCCACTATTCCAATCAATTAAATAATAAAGTGAGGGAAAAAAATGGGTAAAATCCAAAAAAACCCCAAAATCCAACCCTTTGTAGCGATAATGTACAATCAGAAAACGCTTTATGAACGGGCCTTGAACAAAATTGTGAAAAAATTTGGCAATCCTCTGAGTGAGAGCCAGGAATACAATTTTTCCAGTTTTACCAGTTATTATGAGGATGAATTTGGCAAAGATCTCAATAAACGAATGCTCGTATTCCAGGAACCTCATGCTTTGCAGGATTTTCACAAAACCAAAATATGGACCAATCAAATTGAAGAAGATTTAAGCGAAAATCCTGAGTCGCGTGATATAAATATTGATCCCGGTTATCTAGGACTATCAAAACTGGTTTTATTTTCCACCAAAAATTATTCCCACCGCATCTATCTTAATGACGGTATTTTTGCAGAAGTTACTCTGATCTATGAATATTCGCAGTTCAAAACCCAATCCTGGACTTATCCAGATTATGCCGATGAGCAAAATCTTAAATTCCTCAGCAAAATGCGAGAAAAGATCAAGCAGAGGGCTCGCGAGAAAGGCTATATGCTCGATTTGATATAAGGGAATGATAAGGAAGAGTGAAAGACCTAGGTGAATGGGTGATCAGGATGGGATGGGCTGTCATAAAGCATTCATATTTATAACAATGGGTTGAGGAAAATATAAAACGGTGGCTATCCCCAAATATATCGCTGATTTTAAGTTAACGGACAACCTTAAATAGGCCATCTTCTTTTGACCTAGCAAGTCCTACTTCTCGAGAAACGCTGCGATCGATCGTGTTTTCATTAAAATAAGCATCCTGCTTTAGCATGGTGTGTAATACTTAAGCGATCCATATCTTAAACACCCGTTCCCATTGCGATAGGCATATATTTTTGGGAGTATGCTGAAGCAGACTATAAATTTGATTATATTGTTAAAACACAGGCTGTTCTTAGATCAAAAAAAATCCTGACAGACTTTTAAATTCCCTTTATTCTTGACCTAAAAGAGGAAAAAACACTGACCTTAATTCTTAATTTTGGACTCCCCCTCTTTTGCCAATTATCCTAAAAAAATGCAAAGATATTATCAGGCAGATTGGAAAAATAAACTTAAACCTGTAATTTATGAGGTTATTTCAAATCAATTAACTCAATCGAGGAAGAATATATGGATAATTTAATGGACGAAATCAAGAACAATAGTCCGGACATTAAGAAGCCAGATCAAATAGATTCTTTGATAATATATGGTGGGCCTGTTTATGATGGGAAGGGAAACGTGTTTAATCCCGGGAGTGTATATATTGAAAATGGTTCAATCCGTTTGATCGACGAGGAAGAAGAGGTCTTCAGCAAAATGGAGAAGGCTCTTCAGAATGTAGAGATTGTCAATACCCGGGGAAAACTAGTCACACCCGGGCTGATCAATGCTCATCACCACCCTCACATGGGATTTTCAACCGGCCTGACTGCCCTAGGGCCGAC
>DATGCI010000233.1:0-7117 GCA_035312185.1 bacterium | reverse complement strand
CGGAACCTGGAGGGATCAACTCCAGCCAATTTCATGTGTCATTACATGCTTTCTCTGCTATAATCAGCACTCAAAATCCGTTCTTCTCGCTTCAAAAAACTGATAAACTGATTAGATCAGTAGTAACCGTGAATTGCTGTTGAAATAGATCAAAATGTTTGTTCTTCTATAACTCATGAAAGGCTTACAAAAGCTATAAATGGATATTCATATATAGATAAAGAAAAAGTACATAAAAAATCGGGTTTAGGCGGAGGCTTCCGATATTGTTTCCTCGGCGAACGCTTATTTGAAAGTAATGGTCAATTAGCATCAAATACCAACTTTTCCGATCTTGCACGCTTCGTATTTCTTAAGGAAGCAGGCCAACCTTTGCAAAAAGAGATTAGTGGGAAATCTCCTCTTATAGGCATTCATAATAATAATGCCATTTATCTGCTTTATAATGGCATTTTAAATGATAAGACGCCTCGTGGCGGCAACGCTCTTACTCGTGCTGTCCTTGAAGAGCTACCAGCGCATAATGGGCCAAAGATTATATATGGAACAAGTTGTAGATTGGGTAAGGTCAGACTTAACCAAGAGAATATAATTTTTCGCCAAATACCATATGACTTGAGGATGGATTGATGTTGAGGCTCAAAGACTACCAGGAATGGGCATTAGAAGCACTGAAACAGTATTTTCAGGAATGCTCCAAGACCAGTGATGCAAACGTTTCTTTTTATTCTGTTACCGGAAAAACTTTAGGGAAAAATATTCCCTATAATAATGTAAAAGAATTGCCAGGGCTGCCATATGTATGTATACGAATTCCCACGGGTGGGGGCAAAACCATTGTGGCATGCCACAGTGCCGGTATTGCTGCAAAAGAGCTAGTTTTTTCCGACCAGCCCGTGATTTTATGGCTCGTTCCATCAAATCCTATTCTTGAGCAGACGATAAATGCCCTTCGAGATCGAAATCATCCGTACCGCCAGGCTTTGGAATCGTCAATTGGATCAGTAAATATTTTAGATGTCGAGCAAGCCCTCTATGTAAAGGAATCGCAGCTTAATAATGACTCAACTATTATAATCACGACTATGCAGTCTTTCCGTATTGAAGATATTGTCGGTCGAAGAGTGTATCGCGATTCTGGTGAATTAATGGATCATTTTGCGGGTATTCCCCCTCATATATTAGATTCGCTGGAAAAAGGAGAAGAAGGCAACATTCTACATTCGTTTGCAAATGTGCTGAGGCTCAGAAGACCAATAGTTATTGTTGATGAAGCGCATAATGCCAGGACCTCTCTTTCCTTTGAAACTTTAGCGCGTTTCAATCCCTCTTGTATCATTGAATTTTCAGCTACCCCTGCAAGGCAAGATCACCCAAGTAATGTATTATTTAGTGCTCATGCTGCTGACTTAAAAAATGCGCAAATGATCAAGCTTCCAATCCGCCTTGAAACAAGAACTGGATGGCAAGAGATTCTCTCTGATGCAATTCATTGCAGACAAGGGTTAGAGCAAATTGCAAATAAGGAGCGCCAACAAACCGGAGAGTACATCAGACCAATTATGTTGCTTCAAGCCCAAAGGCAACTTCAGGACCAAGATACCCTGACAGTGGATGTGCTAAAGCAATGTTTGTTAAATGACCACAACATTCCAGAAGAGCAAATTGCTATAGCCACTGGCTCAACTAAAGAACTTGAGGGAATTGATATATTAAAATCTGATGTGCCAATAAGATATGTCATAACTATCCAGGCTTTAAGAGAGGGCTGGGATTGCCCTTTTGCTTATGTACTATGCAGCGTTGCTGAAACCCGCTCTCCAACATCAGTTGAGCAAATACTGGGTCGTATAATGCGCTTGCCTCAAGCTGTTTGGAAAAATAATGAAGAATTAAATATGGCTTACGCATTTGCAACTTCTTCAAGTTTTTCAGAAGTTGCAAATACACTGACAGATGCTTTAGTACAGTGTGGATTTGAAAAACAAGAAGCAAAAGATCTTATTATTCCATCAAAAAGTGATCAGCAACTCCCTCTGTTTGAAAATGAACCATTTTTGGGCATGGCAACCGTTAGTATGCCCGAAAAGCCTGAGATTGAGAAATTATCAGAAAAGACTCGCCAAAAGGTTGGATTTGATAATGAAAAAATGAAGTTCTCTTTCAAGGGGAAAATGAGTGAAGAGGAAAGAGAAGAGATTAAGAACTGCTTCGTTTCCACTGAAGGGAAAAAAGGAGTTGATAGGGCGTTTGACATTTCAGCAGGAAAAGACCCTTCGGTAAAAATAAAAACCCCTTCTGAAAAAGAAATTCCATTCAGTGTGCCGGTTTTAGCATTAAAACAGGGTGAACTTTTTGAACAATTTGAAGAGACCCATTTTCTTGATCATCCTTGGGAGCTTTCAAAGTGTGATGCCCTGCTGACAGAGGATGAATATGAGAGCAAAAGACATAGCGGGCAGTCAGGTGAAATTGACGTTTCGGAAAACGGTTCTGTTGGAACTAAATTCATTGCAAACATCCGTGAACAAATGGAATTATTCGCCACCAGCGACAATTGGACTGTAGCAAAACTTGTGAATTGGCTTGACCTTAATATCCCCCACATTGATATTTCGCCAGAAGATGCCGGAATATTCCTGACAAAACTTGTTCAGACTTTAATTGAACAGAGGGGAATGACGCTTGAACAACTTGTTCTTGATAAATACAGATTGAAAAGAGCAGCAGAACAAAAAATTGACCAACACAGGAAAAATTTGCAGCAAAGCACCTATCAATTATTGTTATTTGGTCAGAAAGATAAGGTGCATGTATCTCCTGACTTTTGTTTTTCCTATCCTACTGATCCTCGAATGTATGCCTACTCAAAGCCTTATCGTGGCGGATATAAATTTCAAAAGCACTATTACCCTGAAATAGGTGACCTCGAAACCCATGGTGAAGAATTTGAATGTGCTCAATATATTGATCAGTTAGATGAAATTGAATTTTGGGTAAGGAACCCTTCCCGCCGTCCAAATCAAGCTTTTTGGCTTCAGACGTCAACAGATAAATTTTATCCTGATTTTGTGTGCAAATTAAAAGACAATCGATTTTTAGTTGTTGAATATAAAGGTGGACATCTTTGGAATGAAGATTCCAAGGAAAAACAGGCGCTGGGGGAGCTTTGGGCTGAAAGAAGCGGCGGAAAATGTTTGTTTGTGATGCCAACTAATAAAGATTTTGATTTAATCTCAAGATCCATCAACTCAAAACAATGACCCCAGTAAAGATAGAATCATATTTATTGCTATTTGCAAAAACTCACCAACCGAATAATGAGAATTGAAAAATATCGGAGATAATGATGCCAGTCCCAGACTTCCAATCATTTTTCAAGCCCTTGCTTGAAGTAGCTGCAGATGGAGAAGAACATTCACTTCGGGAGGCCCGGGAAAAAATAGCCTTTTCCTTTAACCTCGGCGAAGAAGATCGTTCTGAATTACTCCCAAGCGGCACCCAATCCAAATTTGATAACCGCGTTTCCTGGGCAAAAAGTTATCTTGTTCAGGCCAAAGTTCTTGAAGCACCTAAACGAGCCAGATTTAAAATAACTGAACGCGGTAAAAGTTTGTTATCTCAAGGTCATGAAAAAATTGATGTCAAAGTGTTGAATCAATATCCTGAGTTTGTGGAATTTCACACCCCCTCTAAACAAAATAAATCCGCCCAACCAAGTACCCAGACCGAAGAAAGCCCATCAGAAACCCCGGAAGAAATGCTCCAAAAAGCATATGAGAGCATCCGCAGCGATCTGGCTGGAGAGATACTGGAAAATATTAAAGCAAATCCCCCTTCCTTTTTCGAAAAGCTTGTTGTCGATTTAATGGTGGCTATGGGCTATGGCGGATCAAGAGCTGATGCAGGAAAGTCCCTTGGAAAAAGCGGTGACGAAGGCATTGATGGAATAATAAAGGAAGACCGGCTTGGATTGGATGTTATCTTTCTTCAGGCCAAAAGATGGGAAGGTACTGTTGGACGGCCGGAAATTCAAAAGTTTGTTGGTGCTCTACATGGTAAAAAAGCCAAAAAGGGAGTTTTTATTACAACTGGTAAATTTTCGGAAGATGCTAAGCAATATGCCGATAATATCGATCCAAAGGTCATATTGATAGATGGCAGGGATTTAGCGAATTATATGATTGATTTTAATGTCGGCACTTTCGCGGCCATATCCTATGAAATTAAACGGATTGATTCGGATTATTTTATTGAGGAATAAATTTTCTCAGAGAATATAAGTGCAATAAATTAATTCAGCATTGGGTGAAATTGAGGTGAAAAATAATGAAATTTGATGATCAAGAGATTCAATCCATTGGTGATTTAATCAGCATTTTAAAGTCTAATTTGGATGGATATACTGGACCAGTCTGGTATAGAGGCCAAGCAAGGGACACTTGGCACTTAGAGCCTAAGTTATTGCGACGCACACCCATTCCTTCTGAAAGCCACTTGCTGAATCGCTTTAAGCAAGATGCTTCTTTTATTTTAGACCGTCTGCCGAAATCAAATTTTGATTGGCTTTTTCTTATGCAGCATTACGCTATCCCAACAAGACTGCTTGATTGGACAGAAAGTCCCCTTGTTGGTTTATATTTTTCAATACTTTCAGAACCCGATAATGACGGCGCCATTTGGGTATTATGCCCAACAGTTCTTAATAAAAAAAGCAACTTTAGGCCTGAATTTGAAAATGAAATTCCTTCGTTTGAAGATGAGCATCTTCAAAATTACTTGCCTGAAACCATAGCCCATGAAAGTAAATCAAAATTATTTCCAATGGCTGCAATTGCACCGAGAAATAGCCCTCGCATGCAAGCACAGCTTGGTGTATTCACCATCAGCCATCGTGAAAACGTTTACATAGAAAATGTTGGTGCTGAAGGGGCACCAAGGGATCACATCTGGCGATATATAATACCAAAAGACTATAAGCCCAGTATTCTGGAGGAACTTCGTTTATTGGGATATAATAGATTCCATCTATTTCCTGAGCTTGAAAATATAGGAGAACAAATATTAGGAGGATAGAATGAGCTCTATAAAAGCTTACCCGATGCAAAACTCCGCTATTTTAAGGATAAATTCTGAAAAAGAATTTATTGATATAGATCCATGGTACCAAAGGCAAAGCGATGTATGGACACTTGAAAAAAAACAATTGTTAATAGATTCAATTTTAAATGAATTTGACATACCTAAATTATATTTTCATGTACTTTTGCCTAAAGAGAATGATTCTGAATTTGATTTTGCTGTTATTGATGGAAGGCAGCGTCTCGAATCAATATGGGACTATATGAATGATGAGTTTCCTCTTTCCGACGAATTTGAATTTTTTAAAAGTGAAGAGGTTGATGCTAAGGGGTTGACCTACTCCGACCTTGCCTCAAAATATCCTAAACTAAAAATTCGGTTCGATTCTTTTAGCCTTCCAATAATTTGTGTTGAAACTGATGATATAGACCTTATCGAGGATATGTTTTCAAGGCTCAATGAAGCAGTTCCATTAAATGCCGCTGAAAAACGAAATGCTATCGGCGGGCCAATGGCTAAATCTATCAGGGAAATTGCGCTCCATCATTTTTTTCAAAAAAAGGTTAAATTCGGTAATAAAAGATATCAACACAGGGAGGTAGCAGCAAAGCTAATGTTTTTAGAGTTTTCTTTGCATTTCAAGAAAAAGATAGTTGATACTAAAAAGCCTTACTTAGACGATATGGTCAAAAAATATAAAAATCATGAAACGAGCGATTTAAAAGCAATTGAAACAGCAACTAAAAATGTGCTTGACGAGCTTTATGAAGTGTTTATCGAGAATGACGACCTGCTCAAAGCCCAAACCATGGTTCCCATCTTTTATCTTGCCATGAAAAGGGCGATAAAAAGCAAAAGCACTGAATTTTTTACCCGCCCTTCACTCATTCAATTTTTCAGCTCGCTTAAAGAAAATCGCGAAATGGCTGAAAAAGATATAGCAAAAGCAAATTTTGAACTTTTGGAATTTGACAGAATGTCACAGCAAGGTTCAAATGATGCGGTATCAATAGATGAAAGAGTTAGAACCCTATGTAAATACCTTCGAATTGACAATTTTATTGAATATTTAAAAGGGCTGGGCGACGAAGAGAGACAGGAGTCTTTATTATCTGATAAATTAAGAGAAGATCTATGGGATATTGATAGTTATGAAGCGGTCTCTTCTGCTATTGCAATAACTAACGCCACAGGTTTTTATATTGATGAGTTTGAAGTAGATGATTTTGAAATATCAAATGATGAGGTTGAAGTTCATTTTTCCTTTCATATGACTGGTGATCAGACTTTAGATAAACCTTTCCATGGTGATAAAATCCAAGGGGATGGATCAGCGGTAATAGATGGTGAAAAAAATATTGAAATAGAAATTCATAGCGCAGAAGTTATAAGCGAATATTAATTTCAAATTGATATATGTTTCCTTTTATTAGTTGCTTCTCGATATGAAACAAATTTTCAGCGTGCTTAAGCTTACTGCCAAAATGGGGATTGTGTAAGGCCATGGAACGTATCTTCTTTCTTCTTGGAGCCATCTCCGCATTTATTGGAGTAGCCGCCGGTGCTTTCGGCGCTCATGGCCTGGAGGACCGTTTAACCGCCGAGAGGTTATCGGTTTTCGAGATCGGTGTGCGGTATCAAATGTATCATGCTTTCGGGTTGATCGCTGCAGCTTGGGCATATAGCAAATGGCCTTCCAACCTTATGAAAACTGGCGCTTGGTTGTTTGTGATCGGCACAGTGCTATTTTCCGGAAGCCTCTATCTTCTCAGTATGAGCGGGTTAAAATGGTTTGGAGCCATTACGCCTTTTGGTGGGTTGGCATTTCTGGCTGGCTGGATTTGTTTGGCGTGGGGTGCTTGGAGATCTTGAGCTAAATGGGATGTTGAATAATTAGTGCCTGAACGAAAACAATAAAAATATAAAATTTTAGCAAGTTATAAAATTAGGTGTATCTGAAGATTTTTTAAAAATAATAGTATTTTTTCGATTTTTTTACTTTGCTTTTTCCTCAGTTTTTGATATAGTTATTTGA
>DATGCI010000232.1:0-4268 GCA_035312185.1 bacterium | reverse complement strand
TGATCTTTGGGGCAGGCTATATTCTATTGTAGTTTTTGGATTAAAGGGATTGGGGTAGATAGCATTAATTCTAAAATCATCGGATTTTCGAATATCCTGGTCAATTGAAGTATAATTTTGCAATACAACAGGATCGTTATTCCAGCTATTGTAGCCAAAAATTGATCGCGTTATTAGTCGTAAGTAATATTTTTTATCTTTTTCCAGATTCAGCCCGCCCAATTCATATTCTCGGTGGCTGAGCTGATAGAACCGGTCGTCTTTTTCATGCAAAGGAGAAGGATCATAATCATGGGGATACATTCGGCCTGTAGAATAAACTGAATTATTCATAGATTCATCAGAATAGACTCTGATTTCAAAATATTCTTGAGCAGCCCATAACTTATTTTCATATTCCCAGCTAACCTTCATTGTTGTATCGTTAACATTATCAACCTGTATATTTTGCAGTCCCGGTCTATCAGGCGTTATTGAGGGCTTATCGACTTCCAGAATAGTACCACTAGGAGTTGGATTATCTGGAATAAAATCACCACCAGTTGCCAGATGGAATTTATTATCAATTACTTTGCCATTAGCATGTTCAAAATCATCTTTATTTTTTGAATATTTTGCCTTTGTATAAAAAAGCCAGTCATTGCTACCGTAGTATTTTTTGGCAGTATTGAACAGAAAATAGGAGCGGTAACGTTCTTTTGATCTACCAAAATCTTCAATAAAGGAACCAATATCGGTCGGATATTCTTTTTGCCCTTCCTTATCAGATCGCCAGATTGTAGCCATATGAAACCACTTTTGCTCAGCAAAATTATAAAACCAGAAATCGCGAAAGGCACCATCCTGACCTTGATACTGTCCATGTCTATATTTAATCAGTAAACGATAAGTAGAGTCCACATTCCAATTATAGGTTCGAGTAGTTTTCACTCCACCGATGCCTTCTGAAAAATTTGGATCCGCATCTACATGATAACCTCGCCAGATCAATTTTGCATCACTACCTTCTCCTTCTCTGTGATGCCAGAGTGAAAAGTGCAGCGTCCGTTCATCACCATGATCCTGAAGACCACAATAGCCACCAGAAAAATTAATCGGCGCATAATAAGTAGATTCAGCAGTCGAATCAATCTGAATATCAAGCATGACTAGATCTGCATTCTGATTGGTTGCGTCCTGAAAGGTCAACCATAGAGCACTGGCATTATCAACACCTGCATTTAATTCAATAGATAAAGCAAATAATAAAAGAATAAATGTTATTTTAAAATTTTGCATTATTTATTCTCCTTTATAACTCTAGCCTTTACCCAATCAGCGTGATCGCCGTTAATATTATCGCCCCCATCGGTGACAACCAGTTTAATTTTTTGAGCCGTGCTAATGTCAACTGAGACTTTTTGAGGTGCATCACCGGTTTTTAATATAGGGCTCTGATACACTGGTTTTTGCGAAAATCCCTGACCATTATCAAGAAAAATCTGGAAACGGCCAGTACCATTAGTTTCATCGTCCATTCCAACCAGCGCTTTGAAGTATTTGGCATCAAATTCACTAATCGCGTAAACGACTTCCGACCTTGTATGAGTTCCCAGGCCTTTGTCATAGGTTTTACCCTTTAAGGTTAATGGATTGCCATTGACAGTTTTATCCTGATTCAAATTTCCCCAGCTCTGTTTCGCTGATAAGGGTGAATAATTGCTTAGATAAAAAACCTTTTGATCAGGGTCAACATTGGTAGTAAAATTAACGGCTATTTTCTTGCTCTGGTTTTCTGATTTAATTGTAATTACGCCGTTATAATCGGTGCTGTATTGTAATGAATTAGTATTGATTCGAAAAACGGGTTTTGAACGGCCTTCAAAACTTGTTTTTTTAAATACCAAAAATTTTGGTTTTATATTCAACCATTCTTTATTATCACTAATTTTATAGTTGACATCCTGGTGAGCATTGATTTCAATATCAAATTCCCGGGATTGGCCGATCTCAATTTTCCCAAGTTCAATATCCGCTGTATTAACTTTAATAGTTTTCTGACTTTTATCTACAGGTGTAATATCAACAACTTTGATCTGCCAGGGATTAAGAGTTAAGGACACATTTTCACCATAAGTGTAATAGCCAACAGTTTTTTCGCTTACATTACTAAATTCTGATACACGATTTATCCTGGCTTGATATTTTTTATTTTTTATCTGGGGCATTCCGCTTTTATGATTTAATGGAATATCGATTCCCCTAACAGAATTTGTAGGATTACGGACAATCACTATTCCAGTATCCTTCTTGAAGTGCGACCAGTAGTAGGGTTTATGCCCACTGGGGCCTCCACTCATAACGGGTTGCTGAGTCAAAACATCCCAATTTTTATCCGACCAATGGATAACATCAGCAAGAGCGTCCCAGTATTTTTTATTCATTTCTGTGACATATATCTCGCTCCACATCACTCCACGAGCATAATAAAGAATAGCATTATCAATATGCTCCTGCATTGTACAATAGAGGTCGCTTTCCGGATCACTACTGGAAATAATTCCATGAGTCATATAACTTGTTTGCGGAATAAACCAGTTCATACAGTGCTGCCAGTGATATTCATCGCGCCCGCTCATTCTTATTTGGGCTTTAGTGGGTTCATCATTTCCTGTATAGTTTTTAATATCACCACCAAAGCTCTCCCAGAGAATATCATTGGTATTCAGCCACCAGGGATTATGATTGATTTCAGTTGTCAAATAGTAAAACAGATCAGGATCAATTTCCCTGGTTGAATTAATCATATCGATCATGCCTTCAACAGTTGCTTCAGTTCCATATTTCATATTAGGGAGATGATTATGCCCTTTTTTGTCACAGCCGATGTAAGCGAAATCAGCTTTGAAGCTGGTCACACCTTTTTTGACTAATTCAATCATCCGTTCTTTTTTGTCTTCATAAATTTTATTACCTGGAGCCAAACACAAACTCCAATTAGTTCCTGTTTCCCAGCCATGTTTCTGATAAAACTCTTCTTCATTGCCTCTTTCTGCTAATCCATATTGCCCGCTCAAAGGCATCCACAAATGCAGATTAGAATCATATTTTTTTAGGGCTTTTTGCAATTTGCTATCAGGGCCCAGGCCATCGGGAATAAATTCTTCATTTAATTTCCACATTGTATTGCGGTCCTGCCAGCCATCATCAACCACAAAGCCGTCTAAAGTTATATCTCTATCATACAAGGGCTTGACATGGGTTTCAATCGCTTTCAAAAGTGAATCCTGTTTCTGATCAAAGACTAATAAGAACCAGGTATTATAGACTTTAAAATTTCTAACTTCAGTATTTCTCCATTGATCAATATATTTGAAAAAGTAGGTTTTGTTATCCTGGAGCGGTTTACCGGGACTGGCACCGAGGACTGATTTTTTACTGGTGTATTTTTGACCTTTTTCTATATATTTTCCAGGAAAATGTTTTAATCTTATATATCCATCTTCTGGAGAATTAACCTGCTTGGGAAATTCCAGTCCTAGAAAAAAATTGTCGGCGTAAACAGGGCCATCACTTTTTTTGTTACCTTTGAATTCGTGAGAAGGTCGGGAGATTTTTGCTCCTTTGATGCGCATTCTTTCCACTTCAATTGTGCTTATATTCCGGGTTGTTTCCCCAGCTTCAAATTCCAGCCATTTATGCATATAAAATTTTCCATCAGCCTGGTAAAACACCTTTACTTTTAGGCCAAACTGATCGTTTACAAGGGGAATTGTTAGAAGCTTTTTAGATCTGTCAAATTCTACTTTTCCATCAATTTTGAAATCATCAGCAGTAAGAACAGGACCACTAAAGTTGGCAAGTGTATCATCAATCATTATTTTAAATTCAGGCGACTCAACTTCATAATTTTTGTCAGTAAATTTATTGACCAATTCAATAGTAGAAACGCTCCTGTCAACTTGAATTTTCCTGAGCAATCCCTGGTTCTGAATTGTATAAATTTTACCAAAGGCAGAAATAGTAAATATAAGCAGTAAAATGACAATATATTTTTTGCTAAACTTTCTCACTTATTAATCCTCCGAAGTTAGTCATTAGAAAAGTACCCGCTACCCTTTCTAAGAATAGAGTAGCGGGCATTCCCGATTTACTTAAACATCAATAATAAACTTATTTAAGCAGCAACATTTTTCTAGTAAGTGTTTTTCCACCACTCTTAATTCTGTAGAAATAAACACCACTTGCCAGATTTTCAGCATTAAATTTGATCTTATGCTTACCGGCAG
>DATGCI010000231.1:0-2903 GCA_035312185.1 bacterium | reverse complement strand
GAGACAAATTCCAGTTCCCATTTTTTCCGATAATCTTTTCGGGATGTGGGAATGAAATGCAGCAAAATGAGCATCATTCCTTTCGCAATTGAAAATATCATTTTTTGGATTGTATTGGTATCCATTATTTTTCATGACCATAAACATTTTGATAATTAACCTTGAGTCCCGAGATAGCCCATTTTTTTCAATTTTTCCCTGGGATCGACAAAGATAATTTTCCCATCTTTCCACTCCGGTATTTTCAAATCCATATTTGCCGCTTTTTCAAGTGCCTGTTTTGATGCCCGGTGCATCGCATTCAGGGCTGATTTTGAATATAATTCTTTTGTCATGGTTTTTCCTCTACCACTTTTGGAATATTTCCGGAATTATCAAAAATGACCCAAGTATCAACCAGTTCCTTATAATGATCCAAAAAATTTTTCCAACCCCGGTGATAACGCCGTTTAATGACGTCAACCGGGACATTGTGCCCACCTTGGGCAACTCTTAGTTGAACACGTTGCACAGCCATTTCTTCATTGGGAAGCCTTAGATAATACAAAATCACTTCATATCCTATTTTTTTCCATTTTTTGATCTGTCCGATATAATTCAACCCGCTTAATGTTGTCTCAAACGCAAAGGATTCTCTTTTAGCAACTATGGCATCCATTCTTTTCAAAAACAATTTTCCAGCTTCTAAAGCAACGCTCTCCGGATTAAAGGGAGCGATTCCCCTGGCAATCAGATCGGCATTTATGAAATTCAGGCAACCTGCTTCTGCTGGGAGAAAATTCTCAGCGAAAGTTGTTTTCCCTGCCCCATTTGGCCCTGCGATGATATAGCATTTCATTTTTTTTGCCAATGCGCTTTGTTCTGAATACATTTTTTGAACTCACAAAATATTTTCAAAGCAACATTATCATTTTTTACATAATAATGGTATTCATTATCAACTGACGATTGAAATTTTCAAGTTTTGGATAATCATACTTGAAAAAAACTGGAACTTGCTGGTATCATGCCCTGCAAATCTTAAATTATATATGATCTAAAATCTGATCTGCTTCTTCAGTGGTTTCAGCAATGAAAACCACATAACCGGATTCATTTTTTCCTTTTCGGGAGTTATCCTTTCGCCCTGTAACTCTTATGGCTATTTCCATTCCTTGAACTTTAACAACATTAATGGTGTCTACACAATTTTTTGATCATAATCATAAAATTATTGACAACTTCTAAGTTTCCGACCTAAAACAGACGACCCGCAGATCTTCCTTTTGGGAAAAATCTAGCGGCAGTATTAGGTAAAACCTTACGCGGAGTCTGTCTTACTTATGCTTGTTGTAGAGATTTGTAGAAAAATTGAAGAAGCGCCGTGGTTTCACAACGGCATTATCGGTGTGATCGTGTTTGCCGGTATCTTGGTGGGTCTTGAAACTTATCCGGAAATAATGGCAGTTTACGGATCATGGCTTCAAATCCTGGATACACTTGTGCTTGCCATCTTCACCGTAGAAATTTTGATCAAGTTCGTGGCCAGATATCCTAAACCTCTAAAGTTTTTTTCTGACCCCTGGAACGTGTTTGATTTTATCATTGTAGGGGCCTGTTTTCTGCCGTTTGCGGTCAAATACGCCATGGTTCTGCGGATTCTTCGACTTTTGCGGGTCTTGCGCCTGATCCGAGCCATTCCGCGTTTGCAAATCGTTGTAGAGGCTCTGCTTCGGAGCCTGCCTTCCATGGGGTATGTCTCCATCCTTCTGTTGGTGCTGTTTTACGTGTACGCGGTGATGGGCGTATTTTTATTCGGGCAGAATGATCCCGTCCACTTCGGTACGCTCCAATTAGCATTGCTGTCGCTTTTCAGAATCGTGACCCTTGAGGACTGGACAGATATCATGTACACTCAAATTTACGGATGCGATGTATATGGATTCGAACCCCACAGCTACTTGTGCACCGATCCTATGGCTTTTCCCATCGTCTCTCCACTCTATTTTGTTTCGTTTGTGCTGCTGGGTACCATGATTTTTCTCAACCTGTTTATCGGTGTCATTGTCAACGGCATGGATGAGGCTCGAAAGGAACATGAGGAAAAGTTGAAACAGCAGATGGAAAAACTGGGGAAACCGGTGGATATTGCAGAAGAGGTCGCGCGGATCGAGGAACTTTTCGAACGGGCAGACTCCCACTTCGCCCGGCTAAAAAAAGTGATGGGAAGGTCCCTCCCCAAATGAAAATGTTGATCATCAAGCCAGAAAACCACTTTGGGATTGGGAATAATAGACCCCATCAATTCATATACTATTTCGTATCCAAAAGGATATCAGGGCACTTTCCAATTCAGGTAATAATATACCACTCATAAAATCTTTGAAATGGCGACCATTCAATACCACCCAATCCAGAAAACCTCTGGTGATAAGATTTCCAATGCTTTGGTTGCATCGTTCTTTCAAAAGGTTTGGGTGGTTTTATAAAGAATATTCTGGGCGGTTGTTTCTTGAACTGAATTGAAAGTGATCAAAAAACAAAAGGCCCTCCAAAGGGCCACTCGCCTCCCAAAGAACCTCTGCTAATTATTGTAACTATTGATTTTATTGGTGATCCCACCGGGATTCGAACCCGGGTTACCGGCGTGAGAGGCCGGCGTCCTAACCACTAGACGATGGGACCAGCGCTGCAAAAATTATGGATATACCGTAACCAGGAAAAAGTCAATAAATTTTAATCGGTAAAGGATTTTTTGCGGCCTTTTCTGAAGCCGAAAAGCAGGTATATGAGCCATCCCACCAGGGGTATCAGGGCGATGAAATGCCACAGAATCTTCATTGATGGAGAGCTGAAATCTTTTTTGATGATGTCCACCAGCGCCAGCATGGTAAAAGCCAGAGAAATGCCGAAAATCAGGAGGA
>DATGCI010000230.1:0-7635 GCA_035312185.1 bacterium | reverse complement strand
TCTCAAGAACCTATCAATAAATGGTTTGATTGGTGTTGATAATAATAGTATCCGTTTGATTGATTATTATCCTCCCTGGGGAAATTATCTTTACGACCATGGTTCTCGTCAAATAATGACTGAAGATAATATCCGCTATACCTACAACTTTGACATTAAGTACAGTTACAATATTATGGATGGCTTGACAGGTAAATCAGCAATTGGGACCCAATTGATGGATCGTGAACTAAGAATGAATTACACCCAGGCTGACTCTCTAGCCTCTGACAAAGTTAAAGATATTGCTTCTGCCTCTCAGATGTCAAACTATTTTGAAGCCTTTATCACCGAACGGAGAGCCGGAATCTTTCTGACTAATAGTTTTAATTTTAAGGATAAGTTATTTTTTGGTGCTAATCTTCGACAGGATTTTGCCAGTAGTCTCTCTGAAAAGGCCCCAGATATTTACTATCCTCAGGTTAATGCTGCTATTCGTCTGGATAGATTTGGTCTAACACCGGCCTTCTTTGATATGGCAAAACTTCGTTTTGCCTATGGTGAAACCGGTCAGCTGCCACTGCCTACTCAGGCAATTAAATTGATCTGGGCAGCAGAACAATCCGGTTATGGTCCGGCAGCAACAGTTGATGAAATTGGTAACATTGAATTGGAACCTGAGAGAATCAAAGAAGCAACCTTCGGTATTGATCTTAATATGTTTGGACGTTTTGGAATTGAAGCTACATACTCAGATATGAGCGCTGTTAATTCAATTGTCGGTCGTCAACTTGCTCCATCTACTGGTTTAATCGCTTCAAATGTTCCTGCCAATATTGGTGAAGTTCAGGGCTGGGCTATTGAATTAGGTTTAAATGGAAGAATAGTTGAAAAAAATAATTTCACCCTTGATTTTAATCAACTCAACTCCTGGCAGGATGATGAAGTTGTAAAATTGAGAGAACCGATCTTTTCAGCTTTTGATGTACAGGTTACCAAAGAAGGTATGTCCCGTTATACCTGGTATGACTACAAAATCAAAGAGATTGTTTATGATGATGATGGTAAGTTCCAGGAATTCTCGTTAACTGACGAAAAAGAAGATATGGGAACAGCAGTTCCATTCTATAATGGCTCTTTATCTTTTACCGCTACTCTTTTCAATAATTTCACAGTCTATACTTTATTCGATTGGAAAACACAGTTTAAAGTACTGAATTACACCAAAGTATATCAAACCTACTTTGGAAATAATGTAGATCTTATTGAAGCCCAAGAAACTATGGCTGAAGCAGATTCTACTGGTGAATATAACACTGATAAATATAAAAATGCGGTTGAAGATTACGTGAAATATTATTCAGTCTACTATGGAACCTATCAGGGATTTGTCGAAGAAGCTGATTATTTCAAAGTTCGTGAATTAAGTGTTTCCTATGATGCTAGCGGTCTTTTAAATAATTACTGGAAAAGAAGCGGAATCAGACAGTTGTCCTTTACACTCTCAGCACAAAATCTGTTAACCTGGACAAAATATAGCGGTCCCGATCCTGAAGTCAATATGTCAGGTTCAGTATCCAATAATCCTGACAGAGGCCTGGATTTTATGACTATGCAGCATCCCAGGACGCTCACTTTTAAAGTTCAACTTGGTTTATAGGAGGCATTTATGAAATATATAAAACTAATATTAATTATATTACTAGTTGGAAACATATTCTTTTTCTCTTGTGAAGATTGGGTTCAGGGCCTGCCCGCAAGAGAAGATATTATTGAAGACAAGGTTCTTATTGACACAACAGATGTTACTTTTCTTGTTAATGGTATTAAAGCCAACTTTTCATCAACTGTAGAGAGATCAGTATATTTTGGTGATCTTCTCGGTGATCAACTCATTTATGGTAAAGACATTGCCAAAGATGCTACCTTCTCATCTTTTGATGAAATTGAAAAAGGTGAAATACTTCTCAACAATAACAGTGTAGATGGACTGGCCGACAATTTAGGTGAACTCTGGTTCCTCTCTGATGACCTTATCCAGAGAATTAATAATCGAATGGAACCTATGAGCGATAACCTAAAGAATTTTGGCCTATACAATGCCTATCTTTACAACGGCATCGCCTGTGAAATTTACGCTGGATTTTTTGGACTCGAAAAAGATCAAGGTGGTGGTGTTCTTAATTCCGGACCCTTTATCCCTTCTGAGGCAATGTATGATACTGCCTTAGCCAAATTTGATAAAGCTCTGGATTTTGCTACTACATCTGAAGAAGAAAGATTGGTTCACTCCCTTATGGCTCGTTGCAATCTCTATCAAGGCGATTACGACAATGCTTTCGCCCATGCTCAGCAGGGCTTACAGGACGGTGATGCCGACTTAAAGGCATTGTATTCCAATATCGCTGATAATTATCTCTGGCAGCAGGCTAGCAGTGCTCTGCGTTCTCAGGTAATTGTTGATAATCGTTTTGCAGATTATCTGGCTGAGGATTCAAGTGAAGCCGCTCGAGTAATGATTGAAGTTCTTCCCGAAGATCTCAATGTTACCCAAGGTGCCGATACTGCCAAAACCTTCTATTTACAGACCAAATACTACTCTTCTAGCGCTCCCATCCCCTACATTACCTGGCAGGAAAATAATTTGATGCTAGCAGAATTGGCTGCTCTACATGGAAAATCTGGAGATCCAGTTGCTCTTATCAATGCTGTTCGTACCAGTCATGGTATCCCAACTCTCGCAAGCGTAGATGAAGATGTTATTATTGAAGAGCGGGATAAGGAATTATTCCTGACAGGTCAGCGTTTGATTGATCAACGCCGCTTTGACCTCTGGCATCTGCCCGCTGATACATGGCACTATTTACCAATTGTGGAAAGAGAAAGAAATTCCAACGATAATATCGACTAATTTTGAAATCTAATAATTAGTTGTTAAGTATTAAAGCGCCGGTTACAATCACCGGCGCTTTTTATTTTATAACCTTTTCCTCATTGTATCAATTAATCAGTTGGAAAGTTAAACATTTCTATTTACCTTTTTCTGACAATTCAAAACTTCAGATAATAAAGGTACAATATGGATTTAAAAATAGAAGTCGTTGAAATTAAAGGCCAGTGCCCAGTTTTTAAAATTGGTGATGAATTCATATTAAAAGATGGTTATAAACTTATATCAGAAATACCAGTTTGCATGCACAGCCTATCTGCAATATTGCCATACTACAATGCTTTTAGAATATCCAAACCAGAACAATGGGGATTGAGTAAAAAATCTGACCCAGATAAAGGCTACATCCAATGCTCTGATCCTGTAGATTTTACCGATGGTGGAACTGTCACCTTTGAAATAAGGAAGAATGAATAGACTTTTCTTGTTAATTCCAGTAAAAAAATCAGATCAAAACTGGCTGAGAATTTTCATTATTTCCAACTTAAAATAATTAGCCAAAAAACCACTTATCGATATCTCTTAATATTTTGATAATTTTACATCTTTATGTATATTATTCGGAATAAATGAGGATTGTAAATGTCCGAAAAAGACAAAGTTGAGTTAAAAACAAAAGTCAAAAATGCTCCTGTAAATCCAGGCTGCTATATTTTCCGTGATAGCGACGATGAAATTTTATATATTGGTAAAGCCCGCAATATAAAGAACAGAATTAAATCCTATTTTTCCAACAGTGGTCAGGTACCTAAAACCAAATTGATGATGAAAAAAGTTGGAGATGTGGAATTTATAGTTACCAATTCCGAAGTTGAAGCTCTGATTCTTGAAAACTCCCTTATAAAAGAGCATCAACCAAAATACAATATTTTATTACGGGATGATAAAACTTTCCCCTATGTAAAATTGACCAATGAACTATTCCCTCGAGTTCACTCAACTCGAAGAGTCAAAAAAGATGGTTCAAAATATTATGGGCCTTATACAGATGCAGGTAATTTGAGAAAGACATTACGTATTATCCATGAAATATTTCCACTCCGCCAATGTAAAAAAAATCTGACATGGGAAAAAATTAATAATGGAAAATATGATCGTCCTTGCTTGAATTACGACATTGAAAAATGTCTGGCACCTTGCCAGGGCTGGGTTACAGAAGAAAAATATCAAAGAATGATCGACAAAGTTGAAGATTTCTTAAATGGTAAAACCGATCAAGTCATAGACTATTTTGAAGAAAAAATGGAGAAGGCTGCCCAAGGTCTAAAATACGAAGAAGCTGCAAAATTTAGAGATAAAATTGATACTATCAGGAAATATGCAACTAAGCAATCTGCCGAATTAACTGATTTTACTGACAAAGATGCTATTGCCCTTAAATGGGAAGCTGAAGATGGATGCGCTGTTGTCTTTAGAATTCGAGAAGGTAAGGTAATCAACCGGGACAAATTTTTCCTGGAAAACATTATGAAAGAGAACAAGTCTGTGATCATGCAAAATTTTCTACAGAGATTTTATAATAGCACTGACTTCATTCCTGATGAAGTTCTGGTCAGTGATTATCCTGATGATAGAGGACTGTTATCTAGCTGGCTATCGTCACGTAAAGGTAAAAATGTCACCATTGTAAAGCCCAATAAGCTCAACAGAAAAAGAGTAGTTCGTATGGCCGGAAAAAATGCAAAATATCAATTGAAAAAATATATACTGAAAAAAAGTAAACGGAAAGACTATGTTCCCAAAACTTTGCAGGAACTGCAAAAAATCCTGAATTTAGAAAAATTACCCAGAAGAATTGAGGCCTTTGACATTTCGCATATCAAAGGCAAATTCACTGTCGCTTCTATGGTCTATTTTGAAAATGCAGCTCCTAAAAAATCAAAGTATCGACGCTTTCGAATAAAAACAGTAGACGGAATTGATGATTATGCCAGCATACGTGAGGTAGTAAATCGGCGTTATACCAGGCTGCTTGATGAAGAGAAGTCCCTACCCGATCTTGTCCTTATTGACGGAGGTAAAGGACAGCTTTCTGCTGCCAGGCATGTGCTTGACAAATTAGATCTTGGTGATTTGCCTTCAATTGGATTGGCCAAAAGGCTAGAAGAAATATTTATGCCTGAAATAAAAAACTCGATCATTTTGCCCAAGGATAGCATTGCCCTTATATTATTAAAAAGAATTCGTGATGAATCTCATCTGTTTGCTATACAGTACCACAGGAAAATTCGGTCAAGTGGTGGCATAAAATCGCAACTTGATGATATTCCCGGGCTAGGTAAAAAGAAAAAACAAGCCCTGATCAAACACTACAAATCAGTATCAAAACTTAAATCACTCTCAGAAGAGGAATTGACTGAGGTAGATGGGATAGGCCAAAAATTGGCCGAAACTATCTGGACTCACCTCCATGAAAGAAGCTGATATATGCAAATTTTCAGAATTATTTCATATTTATTTTTTATTTTTTTATTATTTCCTTGCAATACAAAAATATAGATATTAAATTTTTCCAATTCAAACATGAAATATTCTATTAAGTTAATAGAAATTGGTGTTTGAAGAAGAAGATATTTTTAATTTTTTTTAGAAGGATTTATCATGTCAGAAGAAAGACTTCAAGGAACCGTTAAGTGGTTCGACGAGAAAAAAGGGTATGGATTCATTGAAAAAGAAGAAGGCGATGATGTATTCGTACATTATACAGCCCTAAACGACGACAGTGGATTCCGTACTTTGGAAGATGGCCAGAAAGTTGAATTTGAAGTAAAACAAGGCGACAAAGGCCCACAAGCAGCTGACGTTGTGAAATTATAAGCATAAACAATGAATGAGTGCAGGTTTTCCTGCACTCATTTTAGTTTAAGCATCTTTTCATTCAGCAACAATTAAAATTTTTACATCCTCCCTATTAACAGTTTATATTCTACTAAGGTATTATAAATAGTATATACAGGTAAACTGCGCTCGAAATCCTTTCACCAATTCTGATAACAAATTGAACCTGGTTAACCAATTTCTGTAATAATTGTAATTAATTTATTTCTGCTTTTCTTATTTAGCGGGAAAAGTACGGTCAATTTTTTTATTATCATTTAATTTATAAATTGCAGTACCTCAGGTGGTATTCATATAGCTTAAATTATTTATCATCATAAATAATTTTCTTAATAAAATTGCCTCCTTCATTTTATTATAAAACTCAGATTGCATAATAAAACATCAATGTTTATATTCTTTAGTGTTCTGTTTTATTATTTTTTTAAAGACGACAAAAATTTTGGTGGTTAATATGGTATCTGAGTTTTTAATGATTAAATGTGGCAATTGGAATTATTTGCATGATAAGCGTAAAAAAAGTCCTAATATTGTAACTTTTTACTGTAAAATTTGATCTATATAATGTAAATGAATGAGGTTATTATGCAATTTAAACAAACTATTAAGATTATTTTTATTACTTTTGCAACAACTGCTTCAATTTTTGCTTTTAGCAAAAAACCTGGGGTAACTCCAGGAGATACTACAATCTCTACTAGACAGGAAATTTCTCAAGGTCAAGATTTAACAATTGAATTTGATTGGGGCAAAGCCTTCAATCATCCCACTTTTGCAGTCTGGATTGAAAAATTGGATGGGACATTTCTGAAAACTTTATATGCCACAAGGTCAATGTCTACTGGAAATTGGCCTTATGCAAAGGTTGATGCCTATAAATGGAAACCTGAGACAGGGCACAGGATTCGACCAGCAGCTCTTCCCTATTGGTTCCACAAAAGGTCTAAAATAAGCGGAGAGCCCGCAATTCCCACCCATGAAGATCCGCTTCCTGACGCAATAACCGGGGCCACTCCGAAAACTGATTTTAAATTGCAAACAAATATTTCAGAAGATGTACCCAAAAGTTTTTGGATATTTGTAGAGATAAATCAAACCTGGGATTGGAATGATTACTGGACAAATAATAAATATCCAGACAATGCTGACTACAAATCTTCATCCCAGCCGGCTTTAGTTTATGCCGTTAGAATCGATTTAAATAAAGATATAGAAGAGTATTATCTTAACCCGATTGGCCATAGCCATTATTCCGGGAAGGATGGCAATCTTTATACAGATTTGTCGACCATCACTAGTGCTCTAGATATAGCCAAAACTATCAAAGTAAAGATAAACAGGTGAAACTATGTTAAAAAAGATCAGCATATTTTTATTATTAATTTTATTTATACCTCTTAAAGCCCAAACTGGACGCATTCGTGGTCGAGTAATGGATAAAAATAAATATGAACCACTCCCCTTTGTTAATGTTGTCGTCCAGGGTACAAATACTGGTGCAGCAACTGACATGGACGGAGAATTTTTAATCACCGGTCTGGAACCGGGAATCTATACTCTCAAGGCTACTTTTATTGGATATAAACCTGCTTTTTCCGATGAAATCGAAATCAATAATGCTAAATCAGCCTATATCGAAATCCAAATGGAGCAACTCGATATTAATATTGGTGAAATCACAGTAACTCCTTCCAAGTATGAAAATATCGAAGAGAGCCCGGTCTCTGTTCAACAAATCCAGGTTTCTGACATTGAAAAAAGTCCGGGAGCCAATCGTGATATTTCCAAGGTAATTCAATCCTTTCCAGGTGTCGGCTCCTCTGTATCCTTTCGCAATGATATCATTGTCCGTGGTGGTGGCCCCAGTG
>DATGCI010000229.1:0-9079 GCA_035312185.1 bacterium | reverse complement strand
CCATTAAGTTATATTTGAGCCCTGCACCAACAGTGAATTGGTAATCAGCAGATCCATAATTATCATCAACAGCATCATTTTCTTCATCAGCGTATTTATCAGAATCAACTTCACCGATATAGAAATTATTACCAGTGCGGATAAAAAGCATATCAGCAATAGCAAGTTCTAGTCCTAATCTGATATCGTCTTTCATGTAGTTATTTCTCTGATAAGTACCTGCAACAGTCAGGTTACCAAAGTTCATACCTCTGGTGTAAGTTAGACCCATATTAATGGAAGTTGGAAGTTTGTGAGATTCTGTCTCAATCTTTCTGTATTCATCGTGGGAAGTTGGTTTGTCATTAACTTGATCTTTTGAATATGTGTACAGTGCAGAACCATCATATTGCATATCAGTACCAATATTCTTTACAAAAATACCAAGTGCTAATCCATTAATTTCAAATAGATTTGCATACTGCAGACCAAAGTCAGCAGCAAAAGCTGTTGCTGTAACTCTTTCAATATTTTCATATATAACTTTAGGTCTGGCACCAAAATGAATTCGATCTGTCACTTTGCGGCCATAGACTAAAGAAATAGTAGAAAATGTTGGTGAAAAAGTAGCTCCGGTACCATCCATATGTTCAACAGTAGTTCTCAGGATTTCACCAAAGTCAAAGGCTTTAATACTAAAACCAAAAGTATTATCACCAACACCATATCCTACAGCAAAATAATTAAGATTAATATCAGCTAACATGTTTCTTGTTGAAAAAAGCGCCTCTCCACCTTCAAGAGCGGCCAGACCAGCCGGATTCCAGTAGATGGATTCAACACCTCTGGTGGTAGCAATATCGGCACCTGCCATGCTGAGTCCACGGGAACCAACAGGAATAACAGTCTGTACTCCAGAATCAGTACCAACTCTATCCAGGTCTCCAGCAAAGGATGCACTAAAGGTGAATAAGGCTAATAAGATAAACACCAAAAATTTGTTTTTATACCTATTCATCATATACCTCTTTTTATTAATTAACTATATACATTCTCCAATTCTATTATAATTAGAAATATTTAAGTATCTGTTTTTTCTGGATAACAGCAATCTTGAGATTCTTGCTCATGCCCAGATCGGGAAGCTTAATATTGGCAATATAAATACCACTTCCAACTGGTAGGTCACTTGTATTGGTAAGATCCCATTTTACAAACTGATTGTTATTATCTTTTTCCAGATACTCAACCAGGACACCTTTAAGGTTGAATATTCTAATTTCTGCTTTCTGTGGTAAATGCGTAAAAGTGACATATTCCTGGAATCTGTCAGTTGCATTACCATTGTTAGCATAATAGGGATTGGGGAATACATTGATCTTCTCGACATCTGCTTTTGCTAGAGAGTCACTACTCATGATTGTCTGAGTATTGAAAGTATAGACCTCATTAGTCTGGATAGGTTTATTAGTTTGGACATAAACCTTATTACCTATTGGTAATCCTCCACCAAGATAATCTTCAAAATACCAGTAGTTAATGATCGGATATCCAGTTGGATTTCCATCATCACCCCAACCAGTATTGGAAGGAGGTTCACCCATCTCATTTGCACTGTTGTAATCAGATTCATCAGCTGGATCATATTGGCCACTTACTGATTTATAACCGAAAATAGGTTCATAGGCAGGAACTCCAAAATAATTGGTTCCTGTTGTATCCCAAACTCCAGCACCAGCTGCTTGTGTTGCATCCATACCAGTGTTTCGATCAAAAATGGCAGGAAACATCCTATACATATCTCCAGATGGAAAAGCTTTCTGATATAGGGCAAAAGGAACTTTTTCATCTAAGGTTGGCTCTCCGCCCTGAATATCATCAAAATACTGCCAGGCAACTGATTCGCCTGTAAAATCAATGATATAGTCATGAATTCCTAAGAGGTCGAATCTGTCGAAATTACCACCGTCTAATCCTGTCATAATAAAGCCTGTTGAACCCAGACTGTATTCAATGTAGGAAACACCGTTATCCACTACATTGCCTTCGGCATCAGTCTCATAGATACCTTTTACACCAGGTGCAGGACCGGCAACTTTGACTTGTACACCATCAACAATGGGGCAGTCTTCGCCAGCAGTGATATCAGAGATTTGAAGTTCGTCTTCTACTTTCCATTCACCAGTTGTCTTATCCTGAAGATTCCAGAGAACTTCGCCGTAAGTGGTGGAGTTTGTGTCAGTGTCTTCTTCAAAAGTGATCTCATATTCATGTCCGGTAACATCTTCCGGATTGATCACTTTGACAATAACCTGGCCATCACTCTTTCCTACAGGATGGGCAACATCGAGAGTATCATTGAAAACCTGAGGCCGTTCTGTACCTGGATCAGGTTCTTCGACACGAACTTCCAGAATAACAGGTGCAGATTCAAGTTGTTTGATCTGGTCGGCATCAGGATTGTAGTTATAGGCAGTTACACCAAAATAATAGGTTCTACCTTCATAAAGACGGTAGCCTGAAATATGATCTTTGGTTATCTCAATGTGTCTTTTTATCCCAGTATTTGTACCTACCTGAACTGGAATCTGAGAAACTCCACCATATTCAGAGATATATTTAGTCCCCATTATCTTAGTTACACTATTAATAACATCATATGTAGCGATTTTGGTAGCATCATCTAAAGAGGCCATGCTTGAGGGGAATTGGTAAACATTATAACCTTCAAACTCATAACCAGATTTAACTTTGGTTTCAGTAGATTGAACGGCGTCATGATTTGATCCCCATTCCAGAACAACAGCATCTTCGTCTGTTATATAACTAACATCCGGTCTGTCTGGAGGAGCTGGGATTTCTTTAAAAGCATTGTTATATACTAACTGAGCCATTTCGTCAGTTTGTTTGACTTGAATAATAGAAGCAAGCCTGTTAGCACCACTACCACCGACTACAGCAAGAACAATTTCCTGGGTATCAGCTGCAGCAAGGGTAAAAGGCCCACTTGCTAGTGACATTCTTCTATCACCAGGTTGAAAATAATTACCCTGGCCATCAATCCGTTTGCTGGCGGGATCATTTACAGGATCACCACACAGTGGAAACTTAGTCTCTTGTCCACCAGTGACATTACCTACTGTCCATGGTTCTGGTTCTGCAAGATCTTCAAAAGGTTTATATCCTTTTAGAAGATTGTACCACTGTTTGGTACCTTCATAATCACCACCCAGAGTGGGATCAGTAATATTGGAACCAGCAGCAAACCAGCCAAATGTTGTCATTGGAAGATTCTTATAACCTTCTCTTTTGCCAAAATTCCAGTTGGCAGTATGGCCGGGAGCTTCTACAATCGGGCCCTGAAAAAAGTCAAAGCCAACTGCAGGAGGTGCCATATCAGGGAAAGATGGATCAGTTGGAGTACCATTATATCCATATCCCAGACTTAGACTGGTATCACAACCAATAAAGTCGTTACCTGCGCTACCTACGTCAGGATCAACAAACTGAGAAACATATGCATCAAGCACATCTTTACCAGATTTATTGATTACAGTATATTTCTTAAATATGATCTGTCCAAGTTCTGTAGTCGGTTGAGCATAGGCCCACAGTGTATTCTGGATTTCAAGACCAATTGGTTCAGAACCATAGAAACTGGTCATAAGGCCTTTATTTAGGTCATTGGCAACAAACCAGATAACCTGGTCGGCATTAGCAACACCTGGTTCATCACCTTCGTCATACTCACCATTGTTATTGTTGTCATAGTAGGGAGCACCAAGTTCTGTTGGCCAATTTTTCCAGTCATATTCATATTGGGCAATCACTTCTTCAGGAGGAATGCCAAGTTGTTCTGCTTCATAAGCAACATCCTGAGGTGTAAGTGTTTCCCAATCTGTTCTGATTCGCCAAACTTTATTTAGTGGAACAGCCTCTCCAGCTTCATTAATCCAGCCACATTGGAGAGCAGTACCATAAGTAGTACCACCAACTGACAGACGATCTGCATCCGGATCCAGCTGTCCATTTCCATTTTCATCAACATAACCGCCATATACTAAACCTTCGGTATAGACGACGGCACCTTTGCCTTTTGGATACAATCCACCGGATTGCTGAGTGGCAGCATTGTATCCCATTACTCCATCATTGGCAACCCAATAAAGCCAGTTACCAACATTTAAAATCGTTCTTTTGACCTCATCGTATTGTGTCATTTTTGCTAATATATTGGTCATTTCTTTATTAGCATTCCAGCCATCAGGAGCTTTTGCATAAAGCGAAAATCCTGACGCTATAAATAATATCAAAACAATTGATAATATTTTTTTACTCATTTTAACTCCTTTTTTTCAAGATCGATTATCCTTTATATGAGACCCTTGATTAATATCTAGAATTCTATGCGAATACCGATATCAATTTGTCTGGGATTGCCCCACAGTTCGCGACCAATAAGATCCCAATAGGCCTGTCCATTTTCAATATTGATGGCACGATACATCTCTTCCCAGAGATAACCATAGGAGGATTCCATATTTTCAACTTGCTCAGGATTAGAAATCAAGCCATCATCCTTAGCCTGTCCTGTTAAAGGATAGACGTTGCGGACATTCTTAGTATTGAGCAGATTGGTTACATTAGCATAAGCTGTTGTTGTAAAGGGACCAATTTTAAAGGATTTATACAATCTCAAGTCTAATGTGAAAGTCCAGGGAGTTTTTGAAGCACCAAACGGTTCGATAGCAACTCTGTCCCTGCTGTCTTGCAGATAATTGACGCCTTTTTCATAGGCATCGGCCTGACCCCAGGATTCAATCTCTACGCGTGTATAAGGATGACCACTGGTGAAGGAAAGCAGTAGATTAGCACCACTGTTTTCCAGAATAGGACCACCATCATTATTGCCAAACCTGTAGTCAAGATTTACTGTACCGGAATGAGTAACTGAATAGCTTAAAGGATTAACAACCTTGGAAATAGGAGTACCACTATAAATAGCTGTATGGTAGGAAGTACTATTAGATGCAGTACCTTCAGCATCTGTATAAGTATAATTAACACTTCCGGCCAATCTGTTTACTCTGCGTAATTTAACGCGAAGTTCAATTCCTTTGGTGGTGGCAAAATCACCATTACTTAACCTAATGTAGGAAGAATTGAGTAAACTATTGGGAGTTAGTTCCTGAAGTTCTGATTGTACTAGTCCGTTCTGATTTTTATAGAATGCATTTACACCAAGGGAAATGGCATTCTGAAAAGCCTTGTTGTAACCAATTTCATACTGGGTAGTATAAGTTGGCTCCAGACCGAAACCGATCGGATTATCATAGAAATATCTATGATCCACGATCTGATCTTTATAGTCCTGGTCACTATTATATACATTACTATATTGTGGCATCTGGACAAATTTACCATAATAAAGGTAAAAGTGTGATGCAGGACCTGTTGGGAATGAGAAACCTAAGCGAGGTGTGATTTCTAGAAAGGGATCTACATCTTCCCAGGCTTCGTCTTTTATAAAAGATGATGCCTGATGAAATTCAGGATTACCTGGATTCTTGAGCCTTCTATCATCAGAGTCAAAATAATCCATTCTTAAACCGGCGTTGATAACCAGGTCATTATATTCGATTTTATCCTGGATGTAGGCCGAGAATTCCATAGGCTGCTTGGGAGCGCCAGTAATACCAGCGATTGTGTCCTGGCCAGCATCTTTATAATAAGCAATCTTTTTATCTGATTCTTCACCAAACCTGTCATATCCAGTAGCATATACGCCACCATAGGTGAACCAGTCATCAACTGGAACGTTCTCTTTACTTCCATAGCGTCCTGGATATACATCGGCTAAATATTCTGCTTCAGGATCTGCTGTAAGCATCATTACCTGTGCAGCAATATCAAAATTACGGTATGTATAAGTCTTCAGATCAGCACCTGTTGTAATTTCATGATGTTTCCCGAGCTGAGTCTTAAAATCAACTGCATATTCCCAGCCATCAAGAGCTGATTTTCCATACCAGTAGCGGGGAGTACCATTTCTTTCAATAGGGAAACCCATGACCTGATATTCTTCTCTTGGATCCCAGGCGTGTTCATATTCTGCATGATCAAAAACCTTGGATGAAGAATCGTAATTGTTATGTAAATAATTAGAAACAGCAGTACTGTCATACCATTTTTCCCAGTCACCATCAAACCAGCCATCGCGTTGTTCATGATTATCAATTAATCTACTTACGCGAGCCTCAAAATAGGAACGACTGGAGAACTGTTTAGTAGCTTTGGCTGTAAAAACACCATAATCATAGGCATCGTAAGGTCTTCTTTCATTAACCGAAACCATGGAATTATTACCAACTTCGGCTTCAGAATGAGAGTATATACCAGAGAACGTTAAACGAATTGGCAGATCAAGAGTAACTGTTCCATTCAGTGAATATCTATTATAATTCTGATAGGGAGTATATCCATCAGGATATGCAAGATCGACTGTATCATGAATAGCATTAGCACCATTTTTATCTACCAGATCGTATTCAGTAAAGTCATATCCTTTACTGAAACGAACTTCATTGTCATCGCGATTCTGATATTCGCCAGCAAGGAAAAAAGTGGCTTTTTCAGTGAAAAGCGGTCCACTAATAGTTCCGATAATATCCTGGTGCCCATAATTATAGGTATCCAGAACTTTCTCTCCCTCAGCGGGATCTCTGAAACCATCGGTTCTGTATTCCAGAGAACCATGAAAATCAGGACTACCAGTTTTCATCTTTGTGGATACAATACCTGAGTTTGCGCCACCCTGTGCAGCGGTATATCCACCTGTCATAATATTAACTTCCTGGATTGCTTCGTGAATTACGTGAACGGCATTCTCATTATTAACAGGGTTTCGTGTAGAAACACCGTCAACATAGTAGCCGACCTCATCTTCACGACCACCGCGGAAATAAAGATTACCATCCTGGGCGATAACACCAGCAGCATTGGCTGCGATATTGCCGACTCCGCGAATAGGTAATTCTTCAATGTCTTCTGCATTGGATACAGACTCACTGGATGTTGCATCAGTACGTACCAGTTCTCTTTGAGCCTGGACTACCACACTCTGACCTTCCAGAGTACGATTTTCCATCTCAATATTGAGCTCTGTAGTACGGCCACTAGAAATGGCAACATTTTTCATGATAACATCTTTTTTACCCATATATGTTACTTCGATTGTGTAATCACCTGGAGGTACGTTTAATATAACGAAGTAACCGTCTGAACCAGTCGCCGCACCAATTGGGTAGGCAGCATCAGTGATAACAACATTGGCACCTGCAATAGGCTCACCAGTTTCTGCGCTAGTCACTGTACCAGCCACCTTACCTGTGGTCTGACTAAAGAGAAAAAATGGCAACATAATTGCCAATAAAAATAAAGTAATACGTTTTACCATACCACTCCTCCATTGTTAAAGATTAAAAATTGATTCTTGTCTTAACTCCTGCTTGTTAAAAAAAATCATGATTCCACCATAAATAATAAATTACCCTTTGCCCATTAACTACACCTCCTAGTTTTTCTTCGTTAATTTTTTCGTGTGCAAAAAAGTTAATACACTGCTTATATTTGAAGTGATTATTTGGATTTTATTTCTTTGTGGATCAAAAAGTACCAACCAATACCCTTTCCTCCTAATCGTCATCACTAACAAATATATCAAATTTTTTTGAGAAACAAAAAATTTTATTCATATTTTTTAATATTTTTCCCTTTATTTCTCTTCAGAAAGTACAGACCTAATTGGAGGTTGAAGCGGCGTTTGATTTTGGTGGGGGCTTCGTTTCATATTGAACAATAGATGAAAATAATAATTTCTCGTCGAGAAATGGGAATGTTAATTTTCGTACAAAAATTAATTTTACGTTCTCGCTCTATCAAAGTAGAACTGGTTTTCCAGCTTTTCTCTGGTTTTGGATAATGGGCTAAAAGCGGAAATAATTATACAGAAATCTTACCAATGGACTCCCTGTTATAATGTTATTATTTTCACAGCATAATCATATGTTCCGGTTTGCGAAATAATGTAATTATTCAAATACAATTGCAAAAAAAATATGCTAACTCGAGCAAGTTTGTTGTATTATGCCGGTGTATCACCTGAATATCTGAAATATCATTTAAACAGTTTTTGAACACCTTTTAAGTCTATTTTAAAATGGCTGTTATATTGTGTATGCGCACAAATTTTAGACTGTCTGTCATATTTTTAATTAGCTTAAAGTTTTAAGATTTGATTGTGCGTCAGCATAATTATTATATCGGGCAAAGAAACAGCCCATTTTTAAATATAAAGAAAATAGTTTAAATTATGACTGATTAATTTACCATTTATAAAAAAATAGGGGAAAGCAATGCAAAAGTTTTTATCAATTTTAATGGTTGTAATGACTCTTACAATTATTAATAACAAATGCTCAGAGCAAAAAACTAAAGAAACTAAAAGGAGTAGTATGGAAAAATCATTAGGTGAAATAGTAATTAAACTCGATGCTGAAGCGGCTCCAGCCACAGTGAAAAATTTTCTAAATTATTGTCGCAATGATTATTATGAAGGAACAGTTTTTCATAGAGTAATTCCTGGATTCATGATTCAGGGTGGCGGATTGACTCCTGATCTACAAAAGAAAACAACTCAGGATCCGATTCGAAATGAAGCTGACAATGGATTGAAAAATGAGCGGGGAACAATTGCTATGGCTCGCACCCGGGATCCTCATTCAGCCACTTCTCAGTTCTTCATTAATTTGCAAAATAATCAGCAGCTCAATTTTACTGCAAAAAATAAAAGAGGCTGGGGCTATTGTGTGTTTGGTGAAGTCACCGATGGAATGGACATTGTTGACCAAATAGCAGGTACCAAAACCGGTGCTAAAGCCGGTCGCCAGAATGTTCCCGTTGATGACATCATTATCAAAAAAGTGGAATTAAAAGACGATAATATAGTCGTAATGACGATAGTCAAAAAAACGTCTGAAGAAAAATAAAAATCAAGAATACCGGGAAACTTAAAATTATTCAAAACTTAAAGTGACAATAT
>DATGCI010000228.1:0-3262 GCA_035312185.1 bacterium | reverse complement strand
GACTTTGACCTGACGAACAGAATCAATCACTGTTCCATCAACCCATTTGATCACAGCCACAATATCATCTTCCAGCTGCGGTGGTTCAGGTTTGCCACAAATCGATTCTGCTTCCTCTTTCAGTTCATGGATATCTCGAATAGGCAGTCCCGAACCTTTGACTTTTCTTTTCAGGTCTTCACGCCTTGGATTAATGGCAATTCCTCGTTCTGTGATAATCACATCAATCAATTCTCCCGGCCCTGTCACTGTGGTAACTTCATCTTTGATGATTGGAATTCGATTGCGAAATAAGGGAATCGGCAGGATTGTATTTCTGGCAAAAAGGCAATTCTGCCAGCCACCAATTCCATGCAGAAGATATCCATCGGAATGGGTATTGACATTACCGTTGAAATTGACATCAACTTCAGTGGCACCTAGAGTGAGCACATCGATCATCTGATTAAAGAAGCCTTTGCTATGATAATCATAGGCGTGGAAAATAGATATATTTCTATGATTTTTATTGCGAGCCATAGAATTGACAGCCTCAAGATCAAAGGTCTGAGCATCAAGCAGGTAATCCAGGTAGCCTTCTTCCAGCATGCGAACAGCATACTTGGTTGTCCCACCAATCGCAAACCGGGCTCTAATGTCTTCTTCTTTCATTATTTTGTGGAAAAAATCGGCAACGGCCAGGGAAATTCCGCCAGCTCCCATTTGAAAGGAAAAACCATCCTGAATAATGCCGGTTTCTTTACAAAAACGGGCTGTATATTCTGCAATTAAAAGCCGATCAGGACTTCTGGTAATTCGTGTGGTTCCTGATACTATTTTGTTATGATCGCCAATTTCATCGACAGCTACAACATAATCAACATAATTCCCCTCAATCTGCATAGGCATGGCCGGAAAGTCGATAAGATTATCAGTGACAATAATGACCTTATCAGCAAATTTATAATCAGCAAGAGCATAACCGAGCCCGCCGCAGGAGGCTTTGCCTTCCAGGCCGTGAGCATTGCCAAATTTATCGGCAGTCGGGGCAGCCAGCACAGCAATATCAATAACCACTTCACCATCCTGAATCGCCTGATAACGACCACCATGAGAGCGGAGTATGCCCGTGCCTTTCATATGTCCCTCGGAAGTAAATTTTCCTAGCGGGCCATTCATACTGCCTTCAATATGGTCAATTGTACCATCTTTGAGTTGCTCTATAATTGGTTCATGGCAGGGAAAAGATGCTGACGGCAGCCAGGTAAGGTCTTTGACTCCCAGCTGGGAAGCAATATCAAAAACCTGATTGGCTATATAATCTCCATTGCGAAGATGATGGTGAGTTGAAATTGTCATTTTATCAGAAATACCGGCTTTTTTTAGAGCAGTTTCCAGAGAATCAACAACTTTGTTGCCATCCGACGGATAATCCTGGGATGTTACAATTTTTTGAGCATGTTGCCGTCCTGATGGGCGGTGTTTGCCAACACCTTTGAAAGGCACTACTTTTTGGCCATTGACTTCAGCAGGAACTTTTCTACCTAATGCATTTTCAACCATTTTAGTTTTCATAGTTAGCCCTCCAATTTTCATCTATTTGTCGATTGTCCAGAGCAAGATCAATTATGTGAAATGCTCTTTTTACTACCGGTGGATCGATCATTTTGGAATCCAGAGCAACAGCTGATAATCCTTTTTTCTCGGCTTCTTCATAGGCCAGAACTACCCGCTGAGCATATTTAATTTCCTCTTCCTCAGGAGCAAATTCTTCATGAATAACTTTGACCTGGCGTGGGTGAATGCAGCCCATACCAACAAATCCCATATCTTTGGCCTGATTTACAAATTTTCTGAGCCCTTCCTGATCGGAGACATCAGAGAAAACAGAATCCAATGGTTGAATGCCGGCAGCCTTGGCCGCATTGACCAGAAAATTCTTAGCAAATTCCGTTTCCTTGCCCTCTTTAGTTCGCTTGACACCCAGACTGGCAGTATAATCTTCCAGACCGATGGCCAGAGCAACTACATTTTCCGACGCCTTAGCAATTTCATAAGCATTCATCAAGCCTTTCGGATCTTCAATAATGGGCAGCAAATAAATGGGATCATTACGATACTCACCATCAATTTTACTAATCCGATTCTCAATTTCTTTGATCTCTTGTGGGGTCTGGCATTTCGGAATTAAAATTGTGTGGACATGGTGTGGAACTATATAATCCAGGTCTTCTAAACCAGCGGGCAGTTGATTGATACGAACAGTTTTTTCTGTGCCTAGAAAATCGTTGGCCCGAAGAGCATTCCGAACCAGAATGCGAGCATCCATTTTTTTATCAGGTGCTACAGAATCCTCAAGATCCAGAATAATGGCATCCGGTTCATGAATTCCGGCATTGATCATAAATTTTGGCGTATTCCCGGGTAAATATAAACGGGTTCTTCGTTTTTTTTCTTTTTCAATTGCATAATGGTTGTCCTGATTGAATTCTGGAAGATATCCCTTATCAATTTGATAGGCCTTTTTGATAACAGTTTCAATACGGGCAGCCAGAACATATTCCAAAGCGCCCCGATCATGAATGGTCAGTTTGGCATCCTCGATCCCGTAAAAATCGAGCATTTTTACGGCAAGTCTATCAATCGAGTCACCGAAAAAAGTTTTGACCTTACTTTCGATTTTTATTCGGTTCTTATCAGCATTTTTGCTGAGTTCTACAAAACAGTCACCGCGATTTTTAGGATTATCATCACCAGCGTTAAATAATTGGCTCATATAGCCTCCTCTCCTAATCTTTTTGCCAAATTGTTTCAATTTGGCTTATGTATCACACTACCACTATAAAACTTAATAAATTTAATTTAAAAATCAATATAAATTGTATATTTTAACTATTATTATCATTTTGATTTATTTATTGGGGTTTTTATCCGGTGAGTGATTATATTTAAATATCATACTTTAGAGAAAATTGGGCTCAAAATAGATCGCCTCTTCGAGGCTCAGGGGTTGGTGGTGTAGTTACCTTTTTTACAAGTATTTCACCCCTAATGGGGCTTGAATTTTTGCACTATTCCGAAATATTTCTCTGAAATCTATTTGGTGCGCTTAAAAAATATTCAAGCGAATAAAAATATTATCCAATTGTTGATCTACCTGCTGATAGAGGTTAACCTAAAAGATAGGGTAAAACCTTGTAGGTCTTCCCGACCTGCAAGGTCTTTTTAAGTTTATTCGCTGGATTGTTTATTATGTTTAGACTATTTCCATTATTCAATTAGT
>DATGCI010000227.1:0-13599 GCA_035312185.1 bacterium | reverse complement strand
TTAATTGATGAAGCTTCCAAATTAGTTGGTGCTGTTGCTGGAATTTATATAGCTGTTATCAAGTATCAGCCGGTCAGCAATTATTTCGAAGGCTTCTTTACCAATTATCCGGGAGTTCGGATGGTCATCAGTTTTCTACTGATTTTCTTGGTGGTTTATTTTGCTGTTCAATTTGTGGGCCATCTGATCAGTTCCGCTTTGAAAAAGTTGAAATTAAGCTGGATCAACCGTAGTCTGGGTGGATTTTTTGGCGCTCTCAAGGCAATGGTGGTAATGGTCGTAATTGTCTGGCTGATTTCAACATTTCAATCGCTAGGTCTGGATAAGAGATTGCGTGGAGCATCAGTTTCCTATATGTTTGTGAAAGATGTTCAGGAATATGTTTCCCGTAGTTTTAATGTTGAACAGGAATTGGACCATATGAATAAAAGCCTGCGTAAAATGTTCATGCTCAATAATAAACCCGAGAAGAAATCAAGAAATGGAAGAAAATAATACAGACAGACTAGACTTCGAAAAATTATTATCTCTGATTGCAGAAAGAACTATGTCTCTGCCAGGAGAGAAACTGGTTGAAAATATAACAGTTTTTCCAACGACCAATCAGATTGAAAAAGAACAGCAAAGAATTGGGTGTATCAGAGATTTGATCGAGGATGGCCGGGATCTTCCCCCTCTCAATGTTACTGATCTTACTCAGGAAATCGAACGATGCAAAGTCGAAGGATCTTTTTTCACAATTGAAGACCTAGATAAACTCTATAAACTGATTCGAAGCGGCATTGAGATTAAAAAATTTTATAAGAATAATAAAAATTCTATGCAGCCGGTTAGTTCAATTGCTGGTCGAGTGGCTTCTTATCCTGAAATTCTGGATGCGATTGAAAAAGTTGTCGATGAAAAAGGAGAGATCAAAGACACCGCCAGTAAAAAATTAAAGAAAATTCGTCGCGATAAAACCCGGGCCATGCAAAATTTGAGAGCCGAGGTCAACAAAGCCATGCAAACAGCCCGGAACAATAATTGGTTGCATGAAAAAAATCCAACTATAAGAAATGGCCGTTATGTACTTCCGCTCAAAAGCAAAGCCAAACGCAAGATTAAAGGAATTGTGCATGGGGAATCGGGGTCTGGCGCCACCACTTACATCGAGCCTATCTCTGTCATTGAGGTAAATAACCATCTCAAAGATCTGGAGCAGAAAGAAAAAAATGAAATTCGTCAGATTCTAATCAATCTGACTGACAGAATTCGGCCGATTTTTGCCAACCTTTTACAGAATATTGATTTGATTGCAGAGCTGGACAAATTGCGAGCCTGTGCAGTTTTTGCAATTGAATTTAACTGCAATCCTCCTCAGGTATTCGAACGTGATGATGGAGAAACAATTCTCCTGAGAAATGCTAAGCATCCCTTGCTCTCTCTGCGCAAAGATGTGGTGCCACTCAATTTTGAGCCTCCCCAGGATGTCAAAACTGTGATCATCACTGGCCCCAATGCTGGTGGTAAAACCGTGGCGATGAAAACTGTTGGATTACTCAGTAAAATGGCTATGTGCGGTTTGCATATTCCGGCAGCCGGTCAGAGCAAAATTCCCTACACTGACCAATTCATAATGGACATTGGTGATCGGCAATCTATTGAAGATGATCTATCCACTTTTTCGGCTCATATTGGTAGTCTTAAAGATATGCTTCACAAAGCCACCAGGACAACTCTGGTGCTTATTGATGAACTGGGTACTGGCACCGATCCCCTCGAGGGGTCTTCATTGGGACAGGCAATTCTGGAGAAATTGCTGGATACCGGCGCATTTACTATTACAACTACTCATCATAGTTCTTTGAAAGCTTTTGCTGACAAAAATGATGAGGTCGTTAACGCTGCTATGGAATTTAACACTGATACATTGAACCCTATGTATAAATTGAGCATCGGCCTGCCCGGTAGCAGCTATGCTCTTGAAATTGCCGATCGGCTGGGAATCGATGAAGATATTATAAATCGAGCCAGAGAATTAATGGATAGTGATACAGTTCAGCTGGAAAATCTGCTTATGGAAATTGAGGAGGAAAAAGCAGAATTAACCAAACAGAAAAAAGCTCTCAATCGCCGTAAAAAAACACTGGATAAAGTTGTTGATAATTATGACAGCAAAGTGGAAAACATTAAAGAAAAGCAACAGAAACTGGATAAAGCTCTTTCTGATGAACTGGAAAAGGTGGTCAAAGAATCTAGGGCTCGAATAGAGCAGGCTATTAAAGAAATTCGGGAACAAAAGGCTGATAAAAAAACAATTAAACAAGCTCAAAATACCGTAAAGAAAATTCAAAAAAAGGCTGTCAAGAAAAAGAAAAAGGTTGAAAAGAAATCTAAACCTAAATTAACTGTTGATGAGAAGCAAAAAATTCAGCCTGGCACCTGGGTTAAAATCGAACCTTTTAACCAGATCGGGCAAATTGAAGAAATTCGGGGCCAGAAAGTCTCAGTTGACATTGATGGTAAAAAAATGCAGGTGCGCCAGGATAATCTGGTTCCAGTCAAACCACCGGAAAAAGAACAGAAAACTACTATGGAGGTCGATGTCCAGGCTGATGCAAGTCCTGAATTGTCGCTGAACCTGCGGGGAATGCGCTATGAGGAAGCCCGGGATACATTAATCAAATATATTGATAAAGTCGTTATGTCTGGCCTGCAGGAAGTCGAAATTGTACATGGTAAAGGTGAAGGAGTACTCAGAAAAATGACCCACGAAGTACTTGCTAATAATCCCCACGTATCAGAATATTTTCACAAGCGGCCTGAATCCGGAGGAACCGGCGTGACAGTAGTAAAATTTTAAAAAATGTTGATTAGAAATAGAATAAAAAATGGCTAGAATTCCTAGATCAAAAATCAGAGAAATAGAACAGCGGGTTAACATTGTCGATGTAGTATCCCAGTATGTGCGTTTGAAGAAAAAGGGCAAAAATTATTTTGGATTGTGTCCCTTTCATAATGAAAAAACGCCTTCCTTTAGTGTGAGTCCGGAGAAAAATATCTACCACTGTTTTGGCTGCGGCAAGGGCGGTAATGCTATTAATTTTATTATGGAACATGAAAAATTGTCCTTTATTGATGCTGTCAAACAACTGGCTAAACAGTACGGCATTCCTCTGGAATTTGAAAATAAAAAAACCAGTAGTACCAATCAAATAATATATGACCTGCATGAGAAAGCCAAAAATGTCTATCAGAAAAAATTGAAATCGAAGGCCGGTCAGGAGGCCAGCAATTATCTAAAAGACCGTGATTTTGATGAAAAGACCATTGATAAATTTTCAATTGGCTTCGCACCCGATGAATGGGAAGCACTTCATAAAGCAGTTAAAAAGGAGAAGATCCCCCAAAAGATTTTGGTCAAATCAGGCCTATTTATAAAAAGAAAAAAAGGTGGAGGAGTTTACGACAGATTTCGCAGCCGTATAATGTTTCCTGTCCGAAATCTGTCCGGTAAAGTAATAGGTTTTGGCGGCCGCTCCCTGGATCCTGATGACAATGCTAAATATCTCAATTCGCCGGAAACACCAATCTATAACAAGCGCAATATTTTGTATGGCCTTTATATCACCAATGAATTTATCCGTAAGCAGGAGGAAGCCATTGTTGTCGAAGGCTATACTGATCTAATTCGCCTGTACACTGCCGGAATAAAAAATGTTATTGCTGGCTCGGGGACTTCGCTAACTCAGGGCCATGCACGTATTTTGCAAAGGTATTGCAACAGTGTCAAATTATGTTATGATGGTGATCAGGCTGGACAAAAAGCCGCAGTTCGGGCTGGATTGATTTTACTTAAATTGGGCTTTGATGTTTTTGTTATTGAATTGCCGAAAGGGGATGATCCTGATTCTTTTTTGCAGGATAAAGGGCTTGATAAATTTAAACAAAAAAATAAATCAGCAACCGATTTTGTCAGCTTCTATGTTAATTATCATAAAGATAAACTGACTACGCCAGGAAGAATTGCTAATTTTGTTGATAGAACTGCTGATGAGCTTTTAGAGATTAAAAATCCTGTTAACCGGGAGTTAATTGCTCGAAAATTAGCTGAAGAGATTAACGTTGATGAAGCCCGTATCCTCAATCAAATCAAATATCGACGCCGGAAAAAACGCTCCCGTCCTGCAAAAAGAAAAGATGACAAAGTAAAGCCAGTCACAGTCAAAAATGGTGTGGAACGTTCGGAAGTAGAACTGATCAAATTGCTTCTGTCTGATGAGGACAAGGTTCTGGATTTTATTCTCAATGAAATTGAGGCTGAAGATTTTTCCCATCCTGTATTTAGAAAAATTGCTCAAAAAATTCTTGAGGGCCTCTCAGATGATGATTTCGAAGCCCAATCGCTATTGAATGAAGATTTTGAAGAACAAGAGAAAAATTTTATTGTACGACTTCTTTATGAACAGGAGCGGTTTTTGAAAAGCCATATTCCTAAAGAATTGATGCATCTTGCTGCTGATTGCATTGAAAAAATTTGGAAACACAAAAATTCTGTAGAAATCAAAAAGATTAGAAAAAAGATAAAAAATAGCGAACAGAATGGTGAATCTCCGCAAAATGAATTGATTGAAGAATTGATCGAAAAGCAGCAAGAAAATAACGAGATCAAAGAATATTTGCAGGATAAGTTGGATGAATATACCTTTTAAGTTTTATCCTGAAAAATTCATTCTCCATCTCAGAAAATATGATACTCAAAAAAAATATATTTTTTAAGTATTTATCTCCGAAAAGCGATCATATTAATCATACGACCTGTATTTTGATCATCGCCACGATAGGAAAAAAATTGACCGGTATTACATTGAGTGCAAAAATTTATAATATCGATATTTTTATTTTTGATACCGGATTCTTTTAGTTTTGATTTGATCAATTCTACGAATTTGAGATAGTATTGTTTACCCATTCTGTAAACAAAATTTTCGTCAAAATGATGAAGGACATCTTCACCAACTTCAAAACAACAACTCCGTAGAGAAGGGCCGACAGCAGAAATAAGTTTTCCGGGCTCAACATTAAAATCATTCTCCATGATTTTGACAGCATTGGAAATAATATCTTTAGAGATACCCCGCCATCCACCATGAAGAGCTGCAATTGTTCGACTGTCAGGATCAAAAAGAAAAATGGGAGCGCAATCAGCAGTCTGTATGCAGAGCACCAAATCTGTTTTTTGGGTGATAACGCCATCAGTTTGCTCATATATACCCGGTGCTTTTACAATCTGAACATTGTTACTGTGCACCTGTTCCATGCAGACAATTTGATTGACATTAACTTCCGCATTATGGGCAGCCTGCTGTGAACATTTTTGGAGATGGTCAGAATGCTGACTTTTTTGAGGTGACAAACCATTTGCACGTGAGCCAAAACTGTAAAATAGATTTGAGTATTGATTTAAAAGCCGGGAGATTAGACCATTATCCCGGAAAATTTTTTGTGAATCTTTATTCGAATGGATATATTAGGCCCTTTCTAATTTCAGCCACAGGTTTAATCTGATTGTTGTCATAGCTCAGTATGTAAGCGCAGGAATTTACACCCGGTCGATTACCCTTAAATGAGATATTGCGGGCAAGTCCATGATAAATGGGCATTTCCATCATATACTGCTGAAGTGCTTCCCTCTGTATATGCCCCTCTTTGACACCCCGCAAAATAGGTTGGATGGAATCGTATCCATACAGATCAAACCGTCGGGGCGACTCACCCATTAAGCGAATATATTTATGTAGAAAGGAACGGTAGCGAGCCGATTCTTTGTTAATATAATAATCCGTTATCATAAGCATTCCATCAACCAGATTTCTATTTTGTCGAAGCTTTTCAATATTGTTCCAGTCAGCATTTCCCAGAACTCTAGCATAAATATTATAATAATCGAGCTGGGAGATGATCATCTCTAGATTTTCAGATTTGACTGGTAGGAAAATGGCGTCAATACTCTTGATCTTGTCATCATATTCTTCAGGATCCGGCAATTCAAATTCCGTAGAATCCATCAAACCTGTCACAGTAAGCACATCGTGGGTATTGAGCAGATACATTTTATTTTTGTGGAAAACTTCATACTGACTGGAATCATAGGGAAATATTTGGAAACCGGCTTTTGTCAACATACTACTATCCCTATGAACCATTTTGTTGAGACTGTCCTGCATGATTTCAATTTTTTTATCTCGGGCTTCGCGAGCTAATTCAACTCCAATATTGCGAATATCTTTGAAATGATAGCCAAGGTTTTCGGGTGTACCGGAGTACCATTTTTGAGTAAGTAATTTTATTCCAGCTTTATCAATTGTCTTGCTGAAAGCATCGGTCATTTCAACGCCAAAATCGCCTCCCGGTGAAAGGGTGACTAGATTTTTGGCGTTAGTTTGCTCAACAAAATATTTTCCCAAAAATCGGCCTAGATTTTCAAAATCAACATTAGCCTGAAATCCATATTGTCCCATATCGGTAATCTTACTATTGGTCGCTGTAGGAGTAATGAAAGGAATGCGGGCCTGATTGGCAACAGCTGCAACTCCAAAGGTATTCTTGCTGCTAAGCGGGCCGAAAATAGCTTTGACTTTGGGATTTTCAACCAGAATTTGGGATTGTCGAACTGACCGGATAAAATCACCTTGATTGTCCATGATAATGGCTGCAATGTCAAAATTTTCCTTATCCTGGATTTCATTAATGGCATATTTAACACCTTTGAGAATTGGCTGAGCAACTGACTGCCGTGTCCCGGATAAAGGTAGAATTACACCAATGTAAACTTTCTGGCTATGTACTTCCTCTAGATATTCACGTGTTTTTTCATATTGGATGGAAAGGAACCGGTCGTCCTCGATGTATTCATAGGCTGACATTAAATATTGGTTGGCATGTCGGGATTGTCCTTTTTCATGATATTTTTCAGCCAGTTTGAGCATGATATAGGGCTTGTAAAAACTGTCATCAATACTTTTTTCTAATTTTTCCAGATCTTGAATCGTGAGAAAAATATCCGTTAATGTGCTCATCTCATCATTACATTTTTGAGAAAGTTGAGGATCGTCAAATTGCTTAACAACCTGGAGATAATAGAGCAGAGATTGAGCGTATTTTTTCTGCTGAAATAGAGCCCGAGCAATACTGTAGCGAACATCGTCAAGATAATGTGTTTCCTGGCCGTAGTGGGTTTCAAATTCATATCCAAGGGAAAGAGCCCTGCTGATTTTACCAATTCTTAGATTGGTCTTGACCAGCATCATTTCACTAGCAATTTTGAACCGGTTTGAATCTTTGGGAATTGAATAAATTTTCTGGAATTTTTTCAGAGCCTCGAAAAATTTGTTTTCACGATAATCCTGAACTCCGTCCATAAACAGAACATACTGGGAATCGACTTCCTGCTTGTAAAATGGAGCGGTTAAAGAATCAGCCAGAGCGCGCAGGGAATCAAGAATTTTTTGTTTTGGTAAAAGTGTGGAGTCTAGAGGTTGAACCAAAGAATCACGCCTGGATTCACTATAAAGTGTATCTTCCACAGCCAGAGAATCAAAAGCAGCCAGTTTATCCTTTTCTTCCTCCTCTTGACCAATTATCCAGCCCTGAAGCAGAATGATTGCTAATATAAAAGTAACCAAATATTTTCTATATAACGCCATTTGCTCCCCGTAAATTATTAAATTTTGCGGGTTTCACTCCCATTCAATAGTTCCGGGAGGTTTGGAGGTAATGTCATACACTACTCTATTTATACCCTGGATTTCATTGACAATTCTATTGGAAATTGTGGCTAATAATTCTGCTGGTAGTCTCGACCAGTCGGCTGTCATACCGTCGCTACTGTTGACTGCCCGAAGTGCTACAGCGTTTTCATAAGTACGCTGGTCACCCATTACTCCAACGGTTTTTACCGGTATTAAAACCACAAAAGCCTGCCATACTCGATCATATTGTCCGGACCTCCTCAATTCTGTAATGAAGATATCATCGGCTTTTTTCAGAATTTTCAGCTTTTCTCTGGTAATTTCTCCGGGAATTCTGACACCAAGTCCAGGTCCGGGGAAAGGATGACGGCCGAGAATAAATTTATTGATACCAAGTTCACGACCAATGGCCCGAACTTCATCTTTGAATAGGCTGTTGAAAGGTTCGATCAATTTAAGCTTCATACGCTTAGGAAGACCACCAACATTATGATGGCTTTTTATTACTTCGGACTCACCTTTTACTGAGCGGCTTTCGATAACATCAGGATAGAGTGTGCCCTGAGCCAGAAAATTGAAGTCCCTATGCTGTTCTGTGATCTCCTCAAAAGCTTCAATAAAAATATTTCCAATGACCTTACGTTTTTCTTCCGGCTCGGTCACGCCCTGAAGTGCATTCAGAAATTGATCGGAATAATCATGCTTTTCAACAGGAATTTTGAGTTTATCTTTTAATTGATTAACAACTTTACTGTCTTCATTAAGCCGCAAAAGGCCATTATCAATAAAGACAGCAGTGCACTGTTCACCAAGAGCTCGATCAAGCAATACGGCCATAACTGATGAGTCCACTCCGCCACTCAAGGCCATGAGAACTTTTTTATCATCAACAGTTTCGCGAATCTCTTTGATCTTTTCATCAATAAAATGTTTGGGTGTCCAATTTTTATTCAGATCGGCAATTGTACTCAAAAAATTATCCAGAATGGTCATCCCCTTGACAGTATGTTCAACTTCTGGGTGAAATTGGATCCCATAGATTTTTCTTTGATCATTGACCATTGCTGCCGGTGCTTTATTTTCCGATTTAGCAATGATGGAAAAACCATCTGGAATTTTATCAATATGATCACCGTGACTCATCCAGACCTGAGTGCCGGAGTCCAAACCGCTGAATAATTTATGCGCTTCATTAATGATCATTTTGCTTTTGCCATATTCCCGCTTATCACCAGAGTGAACCTGTCCGCCAAAATGACGACAGATGAGCTGCAAACCGTAGCAAATTCCCAGAATTGGAATATTGAGATCAAAAATACTGCTATCAATATCGGGAGAGTCGGGATCTTTGACACTGGCCGGGCCTCCGGAAAGAATGATTGCTGAAACAGAATTTTTTGCTATCTTTTCCGCAGTAATATCCGGTAGAACTATTTCGGAGTAAATCGATAATTCCCGCACACGGCGGGCAATCAGTTGAGTGTACTGAGAACCGAAATCAATTATCCAGACTTTGTCAATCCTATTCATAGCAGTGATTTCTCCGTAATTTTTCCATCCAGCTTTTTCATATATTCATAGTCGGTGAGGTCAAATTGGATGGGAGTTATTGAAATCTGATTTTCTTTGACAGCCCGATCATCAATTTTATTGTCTTTTTTAATTGGTGCTTTTGAACCACCTAGCCAGTAATATGCACGATTTTTCAAGTCAATCCTCTTTTCAAATTTTTCTGCAAAAGGTGACATTCCCTGTCGGGAAATGATTATACCTTTTATATCCTCGTAATCGGCTACATTGGGAACATTTATATTAAGGAGAGTGCTCTCTGGTAATTTTAGATCAGGAAGAGCTTTGACCATTTTTACTGCAAATTGGGCGGCCGGTTTAAAATTGGGATTGGTATAAGTGGTCAGAGAAATTGCAAAAGAGGGAATCCCCAGGATTGTGCCCTCAGTCGCTGCTGAGACTGTTCCCGAGTAAATCACATTAATACCAGTATTGGAGCCTAGATTGATTCCGGAAAGTACAATATCAGGCCGCTCATTGAGAAGCTCGTTGACAGCTATCTTAATACAGTCAGCCGGTGTTCCTGAGACCGAATAACCTGACCAGCGGTCTTCTTTTTGAAATTCTGATACACGCAGAGGGTCCGAAAGGGTGATAGCGTGCCCAACTGCGCTGCGCTCGATTGAGGGAGCCACAACTGAAACGCGGGCTATTTTGCTAACTTCTTGAACAAGAGCATCGATACCGGGAGCATTGATTCCATCATCATTGCAAATTAAAATGTGGGGCTGTTTTTTATCCATAGAAAAATTCCAAAATGTCAATTAAAGTTTGTTTCATTTCTTCCCGCCCAACGATCATATCAGCAAAACCCTTATCCAGAATGAATTGAGAACGCTGAAAACCCTCGGGAAGATCTTTGTTAATGGTCTGTTTGATGACCCGGGGACCGGCAAATCCGATCAAAGCGCCGGGTTCGGCAATATTGATATCGCCGAGCATAGCATAGCTGGCGGTTGTGCCTCCAGTAGTTGGATCCGCCATAATGGAAATATACAAGCCGCCGGATTCATGCAGCTGAGCTAATTTTGAACTGGTCTTTGCCAATTGCATAAGGGAAAGAATTCCCTCCATCATCCGAGCGCCGCCGGAAGATGAGACAATTATTAGAGGCAATTTTTCTTTGCGAGCCCGATCAATAGCACGGGCAATTTTTTCACCGACTACTGAGCCCATACTTCCACCGATGAAGCGGAAATCCATTACGCATAAAACAACATCATAGCCATTCATTTCTCCGACTACAGTTTTTACCGCGCTATTCTGACCAGTTTTCTTTTGATAACGGTCAAGCTGGTTTTTGTATTTTTTCTGGGCTTTGAAATTAAGGGGATCACTAGATTTTATATTCTGATTAAACTCTGTATAGTTATCTAGCAAAATTTGAATATAATCATCGGCGGGAATGCGAAAATGATAACGACAATTGGGGCAGACGCCTTTATTCTTTTTGAGTTCTTTTTTGTAGAGAATTTCAGAACATTTGCGGCATTTTACCCACAGTCCGCCCGGCACATCTTTCTTCTTCTTGCTGGATACTTTTTTCTTTTTCCTTCTAAACCAGGCCATAATTTACCTATTTTTTTAATTACTACCGGATTTGACACCGGGCTTCCATTTTTTTGCTTCAAAACTTGTCAGGTAATAGGGTTCCAGGTCAGAGCTGCTCTTTTGCACCAATTCATCAAAAAATCGATAACCAATTTGACAGGCATAACGGGCATGAGGATATAAAAATTGGGTATTACCTTTTTGAAGGAAAGCCTCAAACTTATAGTTTCCGAAAAATGTATTTATTTCAGGTTGGGTGCTGATTACTTCTTTAACTGTGCTGTAATCAATTGAAGGTGACAGCTCAGGATCGGATTTCGAATTATGGATCTGGTAGTAGATGTTATCTTTATGGGATCGAATGAACAATAAGAATTTGCTTTCTTGAGAGATAGCAGATTCTTGTAAAATTGTGAAAGCAGAAATCGGTAGAATAGGGATGTCATGAGGAAAAGCCAGACCCTTAGCTGTACTCAATCCGATTCGCAATCCAGTAAAAGATCCTGGCCCAATATTTACAGCAATTCCGTTGAGTTGACTGTATTCTACTTCGGATTCCCGCATTACGGTGTCAATGAAGCCGGATAATTTTTCATTATGAGCAGCCCGGCCAATTCCTGATTTGCTGGCCAGAATGCCCTCATTATTGGACAGAGCTACACTGCATTGCTTTGTCGCAGTATCTATGCCTAGAATAAATTTTTCTGCCATTTTATAAACTTCTCTAAATTATTGTTTAAAAGTCAAATAAATCACTATTTGAACAACCTTTACAACGGTTTTGGAATTTAAGTGAAAAATCCCATCATTTCAATCATAAAAAGTTGTGGGGCTGAAATAGAGAAAAACCAGGCATATTTAATAGGTTCTTTTGTAGTGTTCTGAACCTATAAAATATATTTCCATTTATTTCGGGATTTTCCCCGAAAGTGATCAGGATGGATAGGGATTAACCTTAGAATTATACCTGACCCAAAAATATCATTTTTTTCAAGATAGGCATGTTAAGTTTCAAATTTATATGCTTTTAACCTCGATATTTTAGAAGGTCATGCATCATTAAGATTAACGTCCAATTATTAATTTTTCTTAACGCCACTAATTATAATGCCGAAATTAAAAATATAAATTTCTAGTATATATTATTTGGAAATAAATCGTATTTTTTTCGCACAACTGAAAAGCCTCGCAGAGGCGCATAATTGTAGAACAACTTGCCAAATTGTTTCATCTTATCCTGACCTCAACGGGCAGGTTAAGATGGAGCATGGACTACCAATTCAGAAAAAACTTCCGTTCCCAGGCAGAGCCCAGAAACGAGAGGTACTATCTATTTTTCCAGTCCCCAGTTTCCGCAACAAAAAATTCGCATCAATTCGCCTAATTCGCGGACATATTTTTGATCTTTTCCCGTTTCCGGCCTGCCCCGAAGGCTCTTTTTCGGGGTTTCCGGTTTCCCGTTTCCGCTCATCCCACTCAACCACTTCGCAACCTGGTCAAATAGTCGAGTTGAAAAGTAGTCGAGTTGAAAAGTTGGACAAAATTAAACCCCAATCACAAAAGAATAATTCGCACCAATTCGCGTATTTCACGGACATATTTTTGATCTTTTCCCGTTTCCGGCCTGCCCCGAAGGCTCTTTTTCGGGGTTTCCTGTTTCCTGTTTCCCCACTCAACCACTTCGCAACTTTGCCACTCGACAATTTCCCAAAATAAAATTAGCGTCAATTCGCCTAATTCGCGGACCAACTTTTTCGTGTATTTCGTGCATTATGTTGTCGTCTTGGTGTAATTCGTGGAAAGTTTTGAAGAAATTACTGGGAAAGCCTGGCGAGTTGATCGGAATTGGAATGAGAATCGGGAAAAGTGAAGGTGAAGCCTCGCCAATTTTGATCATCAAAATTTTGCTCGATATTAATATCAATTCTGTCTTGCGGTAACAATTCCTCGATCATACTGGCCCATTCAATAAAAGTGATGCCGTCGCTGTAAAGATATTCCTCAATACCAATATCGATCCAGCCCCGAATGCTGTGTTCCCGATAACAATCGATGTGATAGACAGGTAGGTGCCCTGAATATTCATTGATTAGAGTGAAGGTAGGGCTCTCAACATCCTGAGTGACACCCAGTCCTTTGCAGATGCCCTTGATCAGGGTAGTTTTACCAGCGGCTAGGTCGCCTCTTAGCGCCAGAACATCTCCTTTTTTGAGGAGCCTGGAAAAATTGTGCCCCAGACTGATAGTTTTCTGTTCAGAATTGGTTACTATGCGCTTTTCCATTGATTACCCCCGGGGTGTCAATTCCACAACCGGCAAAATCATCTCTTCCATTGAAATGCCACCGTGTTGAAATGTGTTATGATACTGGTTCTTATATTTGTTGTAATTTGTAGGATAAACAAAATAGAAATCCTCTTTGGAAACCAGAAAATTGGTATTGACATCAAAGCTAGGCAATTTGTACTTTTCTGGTTCCTTGATGACCAGAGCCTGCTTGGGCGAGGCGTTCAAGTTTGTACCATATTTGAAACGCACATTAGGCGAAGTTTCCCGGTCGCCTTTGACTTTCACATCATTCATGACCCGAATACTGCCATGGTCAGTGGTGAGAACAACTTTGAATCCGTAATTGCCGATTTTCTTGAGCAATGAAAATATCCATGAGCGTTTAAACCAGGTTCGAACTACAGAGCGATAACTAGCTTCATCAGGGACAACTTCCTTGAGAAAGTCGGAATCGGAGCGGC
>DATGCI010000226.1:0-3072 GCA_035312185.1 bacterium | reverse complement strand
GAGCAATACTGAAGGGAATTTCTGTAGTCGGATTAAAGGGATTTGGATAATTAGGCTCAAGTGAAAATTCACGCGGAATTATACCCGGTTGACCTGATACCGAAGCAATTGAATAAGCATCGCCTTCAAACTTTGATTGAGTTTCATTGTAAAATGTAGCCTCCAAATGATACTCCTTATCAAAACGCTGGTTGTAGCCCTTTAAGACAATTTCATTATCCGGTGAATAGCCTGGCAAATCATATTCTGGTTGTGCTTCCCAGGCAGTGACTACAGTTTTTTGGTCAGAAGACCATACCGCAGCTCCTACACATTTTCCATTGTCAAATACACCGATTTCATCACCATCTTCAAATTTATGGCCGTCCATCATAGCCTTTGTAATCACAATAGTATAGGGCTTACCGGTTTTGATATATTTAAAATGAGCAGGTTTAGGTCTTGTCGTTGCGAGCACTTTCTTGGCTAAAATTTGATCTTGATTGATTTCAGGATAAGTAAAAGTAATATCCTGATCCAGACTCGTAAAAAGTTGATAGCCTTTATAGGGCTGGAGGTCACCAATAGAATTGATTCCCATAGCCGGAATCCAGACATTTCCAGCATCGTCCTGGACAATCTCAACAGAATCCTTGATTTCAGAAAAAGCCGAATCAATACTCATTGGTTCGGAGTGCAAATAAGCAATGGAATTGAATCTATTCCCTTCTAGATTCAAACTCCAATTTTCCGGTTCAATTCTTAGCCCCTGAATGGATAAATTCTGATCACTGCCTTCTACAAAAACATGGTAACCTTCTGTAATTTCCAGATCACCAATTGAATTGATATTATATTCCGGTATATAGGCTGCACCATTATCCTCATAAACTATTTTCAGTCCATTCAAAGGTGCAAAAAGTGTATTTATGTTGGGATAGCGAGGATAAATACAGGAGGAGATCAGATTAAACTGGTTGCCAGAAACGGGTACATCAATAGTTTGATAAATTGACCCGCTCAGACTTCCCCGAAAATAACGATCGGACTCATATGTCAATTGTCCTGAAGCAAGATCTAGCTGAGCAGTAGCATAACGGGACTGACTATAATCCCAGAGTTTAATTTTGATAGAATCACCACTATTAAAACCAGTGGAATCGCCAATTGCGCCAAAAGCTCTAATCAAAAAAGGATAGGAGCCATTAAAACCGCCAGCACCAACACAAGTTTCACCATCATATAGTGCTATCTCATCTCCAGTTTGGAGAGAAGCGCCATCTATACTACCATTATCCAAAATGAAGTAAAAAACCTGGCTGGTAGTGTCAACTGCTGTGAAATGTTGAGGTTCTAAATTGACATAATTGCCCGCAATATCCATTACAGTAATACTATCCTGCGGGTTCTGGGAATCATTGGATTGTATCAGAATATGATCGAGGTGGATCCCTTGAGAGCGACTGGATATGGTCAATGTATTTGAAATCTCAGATCCAGGAGAAATTGTATCGACAGGGTTGCTGATTAACTCAGTATCACCATCAAGCTCCATCACATATTGATAATTGCTGTTGCTAGAAACATCATACCATTTCCCATTATCGCAGTTCATTTTACAGTAATCATAGCTGTCCGGTTCACCCGAATCCCAATTACTGTATAAAAACTCCTCGCCAGTGATCCATTCCCAGGTGCCTTCATTTTCACGGTCTGTTAAACCGATCCAAATATATTCCCAAAAATTATTCATAATAAAATCCTTCTCTTCCTGACTGGCAATGGTGACCAGGTGACCGCCATTACTTTCACAATCACTTTTGGCCGAATTCCAGTCCTGCCAATCGTGAGATCGATAATACTGGTGGCCTTCAAAAGACCCCATATAACTAAAATCTTCAAACTCTCTTTCAATTGTAGTCGCTACCTCAAATTCAAGATCTTTGTTGCCTGTGTTTTTAATTGTAAAACTTCGGGAAACTGAATCAGTAGTTTGATGATCATAAACTAAAATTTCAGGTTCAACCGAGATTGTAGCATTACCAGGAATTCCATAAACTGATTGAGATAAGTTGCTCTCAATATTTGGATATACAGCCTTAACTACAAACTCATAATTTACATTGTTTTCCAGGCTAGAATATTTGATGTTCTTACTAGTTGTTATAGCCAGAGAATCCCAGGTCGAATCTGATTTTTGCTTGTAAAAAGGTTTGTAGCCATTAATAGAGTCGGTTTCAATTATGTCCCAGGAAATTGATACAAATCCTTCTCCAGTACTATCGACCTTTAGCTCAACTGGAAAATATCCAAAACTATGAACCCAGGCTCCAATATCTGATATTGTGCCATCTTCATCAAGAGAATCAATATCTCCAGCATTTATGCAGGGAGAATTTGAAGCAAAGCTTACAATATCCGCGCTATCCTTTGCATTGATCAAGGGATCCATAAAAATATTGGAGTAAATATCAGAGGGATTATTATTGTTGTTAACTGTGACAATTTCGCCGGCCTGTTCAGGTAATCCATCTCCAGTCATTTTTTCATTATAAAAATAGATACTATTAAAGGCGATTGTTCCGGTTGTACTATTGGCTTCAATTCCAGTAGCAAATCCATAGATCAAATTGGAATTCAGAACCGGATTGGCATTGTCGTCAACCTTTATTCCAATGCCCGAAGGTGAAGGCTCAAAAGACACAATTGTATTCTGAAAAACATCGCTAATATTGCCATTGTGAAAATACATACCATAATTTTTCCAGTTTTCCATGACAATGAAATTATCACGAATAATAGTATTATTGCCATTTTGAATATCGAAACCTTGATTCCCATGAATCCGAAAATAATTGTTTGTTAATTCACTTTCACTACCATCATTTAATAATACTCCATCTTCAAAATCATAAAAATAATTATTGCGGATTTTTAATCCATACCCATTACGATCTGCAATGGCCCATTCTCCATTAGATTGGCCATAAAAATTGTTGTTTTCAATAATAGCATAACTACCATCAAAGCCTCTGACCGCATCTTCGGCATATATTTTATTATTTTTAATGATCGAATAATCATTTACAGAAT
>DATGCI010000225.1:0-3021 GCA_035312185.1 bacterium | reverse complement strand
TTCAAAAAAATATAGCACCCTTTTACTACTCATTAACACTTAGTTGATAAAAATCAAGGAGTATCTATGAATTTATTCAAGTTCATGGTTTGTATTCTAATTATTTCTATAATAATACCTGTTCAAGGGGCAACTACAGGGAAAATTCGTGGAAGTATAACTGATGGGGAAACCGGTGAACAATTAGTCGGTGTAAATGTAGTCGTCAGTGATCTTGGAATCGGAACAGCCACTGATCAGAATGGTAATTTTGTTATAGTAAATGTCCCGCCAGGTACCTACGAAGTAGCAATTAGTTATATTGGCTATACGCCTTTAACAATTAAAGAGGTAAAAGTAAACGCAGGTCGCAGCACCTATTTAAATTATGCAATGCAAAAAGGAGCTCTTGAAGGTGAAGAGGTCATTGTTACAGCGGAACGGACCGCTTTTCAAAGGGATCGGACCCACTCCGCAGCCATCGTAGGTGCTGAAACAGTTGACAAAATGCCAGTAACCGAACTTAATGAAATCATCCAACTTCAATCCGGAGTAGTAGAGACAGGTGGAGAATTACATTTTCGTGGAGGACGTGCTCGGGAAGTTGCTTACCTTGTTGATGGAATTCCTGCCAGTGATAATTTTAGCCAGGGTGGTGGAAGTAATTTAACAGTTGAGACTTCCATGGTCCAGGAACTAGAAGTGATCAGTGGTACCTTTAATGCAGAGTACGGTTCAGCTCAATCTGGTGTAGTCAACATTGTAACTCAAAATGTTCCAAGTGAATTCAAGGCCAAGATTAGAGGATATGTTGGCGATTATGCCAGTTCTCAGAAAGACGTCTATATTGGAGTTGATAAAATCAATCCTCTGGCAGAAAAGGATATTGAATTCACATTATCTGGTCCAATTATAGAAAATAAACTGGGTTTCTTTTTTACCAATCGATACAATGATTGGGAAAGTTTGGATTGGTATGAAAACCGCTATAATTCTACTGATGGTTGGCGAATAGCTGCTTATGAAAATTGGTTTCGCCGTCATAATGCCGGTCAAGTATCAGAAACACAGGCAATTTACATTCCTGATTCTTTAAAAACTGGTGATTATTCCAAAGGGCCATTAAGAGAAGGTTTCTCTAATTCTCTTACTGGTAAATTACAATATAGAGTTACAAATAATACAAAACTTACTTATCAAGCATTTATATCCACTTCAGAGACACAAGGTGGTGGTTCATCCCGAAGATATCAACCAGATAAAACTTCAACGGAGACTTCTTTAAAGAGTTCTCACTTTTTAACCTTTCGCCATCAGCCTCTGGAAAATCTTTTTTACAATTTATCATTTTCCTATCAATATAATACATCAGACGATTATTATCGTAAGGATAATAAAATAGCAATGTATCCTGGTGATGAAGGAATTCAGCTTTTTGATTCCTATTCTGAGGGTTTTTCTTTAGGTGATACTCCTGGATTTTATACTGGAGCAGACAATAAAAATTGGCATAAAGTCTATCTTGCCAAAGGTGACATAAGCTGGCAGATTGATAATATAAATTTCATAAAGGCAGGATTTCAAATAAAGCAGACTGAAGTCAACACCTACGATTGGGGATATCGTTCTACACCAGAATGGGAAAATCGTAAATGGCCAACTCAGACAAATATAGACGCAGCCGATTATAGTTTTGGTGAGTATTGGGGCCTGCTTGTTAATTATTGGCAAGACTGGGAAGCCCTTGCTGGATCTCAGCGTTATATTGCTATACCTGATTCTGAATATACTCTTTGGAGAGATTATACAATCAGCCCGCTTAAATTTTCATTTTATTTACAGGATAAAATGGAAGTGGGCACTGACATAATTGTAAATGCAGGAGTAAGATTCGATGCATTTCAGCCTAATGAAGAGTATCCAGTTCAACTGCGAACAGAAGCCAAAAATTTAGGCAGCGAAGAAAATTTGGAAGAAGCTGAAATCAAATATCAGCTCAGTCCCCGTTTAGGTATATCGTTTCCCATCTCTGCTAATGGTGCTTTTCATGCTTCTTACGGACATTTCTTTCAAATGCCTTCCTATCAATATATGTTTAATGAACCACTTTTTGTAGTTAATAGATTTCAGCTAGAAGGGATGACTCTGGGAAATAGTAATCTTGAGCCCGAAAAGACTACGGCCTATGAGATAGGAATTCAGCAGGGTTTGACTGAATCAATAGCCTTAGATGTGACCGCCTATTATAAAAATTTCCGCAATTTAATAGGAGTGGAGCGCAAAGTAACTATTGACGCAGTTGGTTACCAGCGCTATATAAATCGTGATTATGGATATACAAAAGGACTTGCTGTTGAAGTTTACAAGAACAAAGGCCGTTTTACAGGAAGACTGGCCTATACTTTGTCTTATACAAGAGGTAGTGCGTCCAATCCTAATGTATTATATTTAATTCAAACAGCTACTCGCTATGGAGCTGAACAGGATCAATTTCTCGATAGAAAAGTATTACCTTTAGATTGGGATCAAAGACATGTGCTTAACATGTATGTAAATTATACCCAGCCCAATGATTGGAGTGTAGGTTTGGTTGGGTTTCTAAAAAGTGGACTGCCCTATAGTCCGGATTTTGTAGAACAGTTTGATATCAGTGAAATAGAGTATCTAAATCAGGGTAGGCAACCATTTAACTGGGGTCTGGATCTGAAGGCCCAAAAGTTTATCAATATTGGGGATAATTTTACTTCAGTTCTCTTTGTTAAAGTAGACAATTTATTTGATCATTTAAACGAAATAGATGTTTATTCTACAAGTGGCCGGGCAGGACAAAACGCTCGATTACCCGAAAATGAAGAATTGTTAAAAGAGAAACTTGAGCAGGAAGGCCATTTTACTTTAGAGGAAGTGGATAATGCACCATCCCACTATTCTGCTCCAAGACATGTTGAAATTGGTTTTGAAGTTCGCTTGTAAATTTGTTAAGAAAAGGGACTAGATTATGAAAATATCAAGAAGTATTGGTATAGTTTTTTTAATAATAGC
>DATGCI010000224.1:0-10530 GCA_035312185.1 bacterium | reverse complement strand
TAATGGATGACAGTGAAAATGATGAATTTGAATATTATCCAACTGGAGATGAACGCTCCTGGCCGGAAGGACGTCGTGGCCTGGGCCTCAATGTAGAAGTGCGTAATTATCAGTGGAGTTCTCGTCTGGCAGAAGATATCTTTATTTCGGTCTATGATGTAACAAATGAAGGTAAAGATCTGGATCCTGCTGTAGTTGGAATGTATGTCGATCCTGATATGGGTGGTGCTTATGAAGGCGATGATGCCGATTTTGATAATCTTCTTGATATTACTTATGCCTGGAACAAAAATTTCCGATCTGAAGAAGGCTTACCAATGGGCTATTTTGGCTTTGCTTTTTTAGAAAGTCCCGGAATAGCTGATGATGGAATAGATAATGATGAAGATGGCATGACCGATGAGAGCCAAAACAATGGTATAGATGATGATGAAGATTGGCAGGCCTGGGAAGATTTGAATGGGAATGGAGTCTGGGATAATGAAGACGCTAATCACAATTTTCAGCTTGACCCAGGAGAAGATTTAAATGGCAATGGCAAACTAGATATAGAGCCTTTACATGATGATAAAGGGGCTGATGGCTTAGGGCCTTTTGACGAAAATTATCCTGGTTATGCCGATGCTGGCCAGGCTAATGGAACACCTGATCTTGGTGAACCCAATTTTGAATTTACAGATAACGATGAATCTGACCAGGTTGGTTTAACTTCATTTTATCTTAAAGATGTTGATAATCAGATGGCCAGAGACCAGGACTATTGGGATATTGAAATAAAACCGGAAACATATAAAGTCAGACCTGGCTATGAACGGGATATTGCCTGGTCCTATGGTAGTGGCTATGTCAAACTGGCCAAAGATAAAACCCATCGATATGCGATTGCTCTATTATTTGGTAATACAAAAGATGATATTCTGCGTAACAAACGGACAATGCAGGAAATTTATGATAATGATTATAATTTTGCTTCGCCACCTCGCAAACCAATTGTTTCTGCAACCTCAGATAATGGCAAAGTTTATCTAAGCTGGGGAAGTCAGGCAGAACAATCAATTGATCCTATTTATGGTCAGGATTTCGAAGCCTACCGAATCTATAAAACTACCGATCCTACTTTTGAAGAAATTAAAACTGTAACTGATGCTTTTGGTAATCCTCTTATTTATAAACCAGTTGCTATTTATGATAAAATTAATGGTTTAAAAGGTGCTCATCCAGTTACAATTGGGAGTGAACTGGGAGAAGAAAGTAATCTGGGTATTACCTACAATATGGGAACTGATAGTGGCTTGAAACATTTTTATGAAGATGGGGACGTTATTAATGGTTATTCTTATTACTACGCTGTAGTATCAATCGATCGTGGTTATCATGAATCCTTCTATCCTGATATTTCAGATAAACAAGGACTACTTACTATGAGTCCAACTGTTTGTGGAGCCAATATAAAAATTGACCCACTTGGTCGGCCTATTAGTTATGACCAGAATACAATTAGAGTTATTCCTCAGGAGCGTCCGGCTGGATATGTAGCCCCCGCTCTTAATGGTGAAGTAGAACATATAAATGGACAGGGAACTGGATCAATTTCTGTGGAACTGTATAATCCCCGCCGAATTAAGGATAATACGACTTATAGAGTTGAATTTATGGATGATGGCCGCTTTAATTCTCTGGATACTAACCGCTATACTGGTATTACTAATAGAATGGTTCTTGAAAAGATCACTGATAATGATACTCTTTATTTGGAATCGGTAGATGATCCTAATTCCAACCATCTGGCTGATGAATTTATTAAGGAAGGTGTTCAGGTAAAATTGCAGAATGATACCCTTGGGATAAAATATTCAGATTGGCAAACTGGTAGCTCTACTTTAAAACTCAAGGATATGACTGAAGAATTAGCTGGAAACCAGGTTAAACGGGATTATGAAATTAGAATCGGAAAAGTAGGCGCTGATACATCCTACTTTGGTACAGTTACCAATTTCCAGATCTGGGACGTAACTGAGGAAGACGATCCTTTTCAGTTAAGCTTTTATTATATTGAAGGCGGTGGTTATCCTAATTATGAATCACAACTCAAACCTGCTGATCGTATTATTCTCCTCACCGAAGATAGGAAACAATTATGGAAATGGGATTTCTTTTTTCCCGATGAAGCTGAGAAGATTTTCCCTGAAGATGGTGATGTGTATAGCGTCACAACAACAAAGCCCTTTGATAGAAATGATGTCTTTGAATTTACTGTTCAGGGTAATTATATAGAAGATAGTAAAATAGAAGATGATCTTGATAATATTTACGTAGTACCCAACCCTTATGTTGGTGCCAGCAGTTTTGAGCGCCATGTGGTTAATGAAGAAGAGGGCCGAGGGCCGCGCAGAGTTGACTTTGTTAATCTGCCCACTGAATGTACTATTCATATTTTTACGTCCTCAGGAAAATTAGTACGTAAGTTGGAACATAATACTTCAATTTCTGAAGGTAGAGAAAGCTGGGATCTTCGCACTAAAGATGGACTGGAAATTTCCTACGGGGTTTATTTTTATGCAGTGGAAACACCTGATGGTAAACAAACTCTTGGTAAATTTTCTGTAATTAAATAAAGGAAAGGTAAAATATGCTAAGACGAAAAATAATATTAAGTGTTCTTGTGTTGGGATTTCTGTCTATGGCCTATTCACAGTTTGAAACTGAGGTTGTGGGAACAGGTACTACTTCGGCTTCTTTTCTTGAAATTGGAGTAGGAGCAAGAGCAATTTCGATGGGAGGCGCCTATACTTCTATTCCTTCCGGACCTTCCTCAATATACTATAATCCAGCTAATATAGTTTGGTTCGATAATATCCAGGTTGAATTTATGCATAATCAATGGCTTGTAAATACCAGTCATGATTTTCTAGGTGCTGTTATACCTCTTCCTTTTTATAACACTTCCCTGGGTTTAAGTTTTATAAATCTGGATTATGGAGAACAGGAAGTGAGAACAGTAAGCAGACCTGAAGGTACGGGTGAAATGTTTGGAGCCCGTGACTATGCAGCTTCTGTGACCTTAGCAGGTGCTTTAACAGACCGGTTCTCCTTTGGTCTCTCTGGAAAATATATAAATCAATCAATTTGGAACACATCAAGCAATGGAATGGCAGTTGATCTGGGAGTATTTTACAAAACTCAGATTGATGGTTTAAATATGGGCATGAGTATCTGCAATTTTGGTGGCGAGCTCCAAATGGCAGGTAGAAATTTGGATACCACAGTTGATCCTGATCCCGACCATGTTACTATTGATAGAGTTCCGGCTGCATTGGAAACAGACTCCTATCCCTTACCAATTCTATTTAGAGCAGGAATTTCCTATAATCTAGAAACTGAAAATTTTGGATCCTTTATAACTACTATGGATGTTTATCATCCATCTAATGCAACAGAAAGTATAAGTCTGGGCTTTGAATATGGACTTTTGCAAACACTCTTTTTACGGGCCGGTTACAATAATCTCTTCCAGGATGATGCTGAAAATGGTTTAACCTTTGGTGCAGGATTGGCAAAATGGGGTTTAAGAATTGATTATGCTTATTCAGACTGGGGTATTCTCCAATCTAGTTCCCGTATATCTATTGGAATGGCACTCTAGAAATGAATTGTTATGATAAAAATAGGAGGGAGGGAAAAATTATGCAATTCGTGTATCTTTACTATCCGTAAAAAGGCCTATAGACTGTAATATGCAGGCTATGGGCAATTTCTAAGGGTAATTTTTTCAAATTACTCTATAATTCACTAAAATTGAGAAATATATATTTAAGAATTCCTTAAAAACTTATTATTAAAAATTAGTCCTTATTAATTAACTTAAATTTTGGAGGGATTATGAAGATTGTAAAATTGACATTATTAATTAGTTTTGTGGCTTTAACTTTTGCAGGCGGATTGTTTGCCCAGGAGTCAGCCACTTTATTAGGTCACTGGGCCTTTGATGGCTCTTTGGTCGATTCCGCCGGTAGCGTAGATGGAACATTTAAAACTGCTACTGGAGATGGTTCATTGAAGTTTACGGAAGGCAAGTACGGACAGGCTCTGGATTTAGATTATAACAGTAAAGAGTATGTTGTTTTAGGTGATAGCACAGACTTGAATCTAGGAGAAAATGACTTTAGTATTTCAGTCTGGGTAAAAACAACTGGCTGGATGAATGATGCTCCCATAATTGCTAACAAAGACTGGGATAGTGGGAATAACACAGGCTGGTTAATCGCTGGTGAAGGCGGTGGTGAAGGCAGCTGGCAATGGAACTATAACACTTCTGAAAGCGATGACGATATTGATTATGATCCTGACGGACCTCTTCTGAGTGATGACGAATGGCATAATATTACAGTTACAGTTGATCGCGATGGTAATGCAAAGTATTATTTTGATGGAATCCTACAAAGTCTTGACGATGTTTCCGCCCGCTTAGGATCAGTTGATCCCGGTTATCCTACTGTAGTTGGTACTGATGGTGCTGAAGGCGAATTCTGGCCGGAATGGTTCGGTGGTGCAATTGATGAAGTTAGAATCTATCTAGGGGTTCTGACAGAACAAGAAGTTGCAGACCTAGCTGAATTGGAAATAATACCGGAGCTGGTTGGTCATTGGTCTTTTGATTATACTTTGGAAGATGCAGTTGATGATGCTCATGGTACTTTTTCTGGTTATGAATTAACTTATACTGAAGATATGTTTGGTGGTGGTGCTCTTAGTTTAGATGGTTACAGTGATCATGTTATTCTTGGTGATTCTCTTGATTTCAGATTTGGTGATGAAGTTGATTTCAGTGTAGCTCTTTGGGTCCGCTCTGATGGCTGGAATGATGATGCAGCTATCATTTCCAATAAAGACTGGGATAGTGGAAATAATACAGGCTGGCTAATCGCTGGAGAAGGCGGCGGTGAAGGCAGCTGGCAGTGGAACTATAATACTGTTGGTAGTGATGATGATCTTGATTATGATCCTGATGGCCCCATACTTAGCGATGGAAAATGGCATCATCTCGTCGTTACTCATGATCGTGATAGCGTAGCAATTTTTTATTTTGATGGTGTAGCTCAGGATACAATGGACATCTCAACTCGTTCTGGTTCTCTTAATTCTGGTTATCCTGTTGTAGTTGGTACAGATGGTGCCCAGGGCGTAAATTATCCCTACTGGTTTAAAGGTGATATCGATGATGTAAGAATGTATAATTATGTTATCGAAAAAGGGCAGATAGAAAAATTAGCTGAAAAACCAACAATGGCTAAACCTGTTGGACACTGGACTTTCGATGATACAATGGAAGATATGGTTGGTGATGCTGATGGTGTCTATTATGACCAGAATGGTCAGGAAGCAACACCAAAATTTGTTGATGGACGTTTTGGCAAAGCAGTTGATCTTGATATGAATTTTGCTTTTAGTCACTGGATCAAATTAGGTGACACAGATGATCTGAATTTCGGGTACAAATCAGATTTTACGGTTTCTATCTGGGTTAAAACAACAAGATGGAAAGGTGATGCCCCCTTAATTTCTAATAAAGATTGGGGTAGTGGAAATAATACAGGCTGGCTAATCGCTGGTGAAGGCGGTGGTGAAGGCAGCTGGCAATGGAATTACAATACTTCTGAAAGTGATGACGATGAAGATTTTGATCCAGATGAGCCGATCATCAGTGATGATGAATGGCACCACATCTGTGTTACTCACGATCGTGACAGCATAGCTACTATGTATGCTGATGGTGAAATCATCGGTTATGAAGATATTGGACATCTTGAAGGCACAATCGATGCCGGATTGAATACTGTAATTGGTAATGATGGTACTGGTTCATATGGTGATTATTTTGATGGATTAATAGATGAAGTCAGAATTTACAATTATGCTTTAGATTATGAACAGGTTATTAATCTTGCTGAAAATCCTGAGATTATATCTATTAAAGATGTACCTGATGATCAAGGCGGTTGGGTTTTTGTCTCTTTCTTTGGTGCTATTCTTGATGATGGTAACCACAGTGACATTAAATACTATATGCAGCGAAAAGATGGTGATGTCTGGACCTCTTTTGGTTCTGCACCGGCTACTGGCGACTCAATCTACCAGGTAATGGTAAAAACTCTGGCTGACTCTACTGAGGAAAGCGAAAATATTGCTGAGTTTAGACTTGTGACAACTTCCAATGATGGTGTCTGGTATTCTGAACCTGTAGAAGGTTATTCTGTAGATAATATTAAACCTAGCGTTCCTCAGAATCTGATGGCAAGTGCGGGTGATGAAGCAGTTAACTTAAGCTGGAACCCAAGTCCCGATCCTGATTTTGAATACTATGCCATTTATAAAAACAAAACAAGTCCCGATTTTGATCCAACCGGACAGAAACCGACATATAAGACAACAGAACCAGAATTAATTGATTCTGATCTTATCTCTGGTGAAACTTATTATTATCGGGTCACAGCATTTGATGATGCTGGTAATGAAAGTGAATATTCCGAATCAGTCTCTTTTAATACCACTTCACTGGAAAATGCAAACGCCTTACCTGATGACTTCGCACTCCACCAGAATTATCCTAATCCTTTTAACCCGGTCACGACTATTGAATTTGATTTACCAGTTCAGACTTTCGTAACTATTACTGTGTACAACCTGCAGGGTAAAACTGTAACCCAGCTGGTTAAAGAAAATAAGGAAGCCGGTTTCCATACTGTTAGATGGAATGCAGCTGATGTAGCTTCAGGTACATATTTTTATCAAATTAAAACCAAGGAATACACTTCCTTAAAGAAAATGATTTTAATTAAATAGTTATTAATGTCTTCTATCCCCGGTTTCGGGGATAGAAGACAAGATTTTGTTAGTAATTATTAAGCTTTGAAAAAAGGAGAGTATAATGTTAAAAAAAATGCTAATTATCAGTTTGGTGCTTATTCCATTAATAATGAGCGCACAAATTGAATCATTACCATCAGATGGCCTGGTTGGACATTGGCTATTTGATGATCCTGCCAATCTTGAACTTGCTACAGTTGGTAATGATCTGATTCGTGATACTGTTGCTGTTGATTATGATATCAATGGATTTTATGCCGTTGATGGGCCTGAAGCAGGCAATGGAGCAGTCCAGGTTGCTCTGGGAAGCTATTATAGATGTCTTCATGATATATTCCCTAATGGTAGTGATCCAAACAATCCGGACGTAGCTCCTAAACGAGTTAACCAATACACTCTGGTATATGATTTCCATATTCCCAGTTTAGGTCAGGATTATGTTTTCCATAGTGCTGATAATGATGGTGATGCAGGTGCCGATGATGCGGAACACTATGTCACTGATGATGGTGAAATTGGTGGAGACGAAGGAGATTCCTTTTATCGCATTCAAGATACTACTGGTTGGTTTAGAATGGTAGTTGTTGCTGACCTGCCCACTAGATATGAGTTTTATCTTGATGGACAGCTAGTATGGACTCTTGAACATAGAGAATCTGGTGATCTTCTCGAAATGGACGGTGAATTTGCTTTTGATTCTCCCTTTAACTCCAATGCTTTCACCTTTTTTGGTAGTGACGCTGCTCTTGATAACCCTTTTGATGTGGCAGAAATCGCTCTCTATGACAGACCTCTGAGTGAGGAAGAAATTGAATCAATGGATGGATATGGACATAGTGTAACTACAGATTTTCCCAAAGGTAGCTGGCCATTTGCAGATGAAGCAGATATATTAGCAGCTACAAAAGGTGAAGATTTAATTCTTGAAGGCGATCATAGTCTAGTTGATGGCCCGGCTTTTGGTGATCCTGCAGTCCAGATTGGTACAGGAAGTTATTACATAGCTAATCATAGCATGATGGTTAATGGCTATGATGAAGCCGCTACAAAAGTAAATACTTATACTGTTTCCATGGATATTAAAGTAAATAAACCTGATAAATATGCCCTTCTCCAAACAAATCCTGATAATAGTGATGATGCAGATTTATTCATAGATGAGATGGGTAGAATAGGTTCTGATGTAATAGGATGGACTGATACTTCTGAATTCAAAATCCGTTATGGCGAATGGTATCGTGTTGCTCTGGCTGTCAGTCTGGGTGATACAGTAGATAATGCCATTCTTTATGTTGATCGAGATAGCTTATTAGCCAAAGAAAGTTTAACCAGTGATGGATCATTGGCAATTGAAGCAGAAGGCTCAGTACTATTTTTTGCTGATGATGATGGCGAAGATGGTACAATCAATGTAGCAGACCTCAATATATGGAATCGAAAACTCGCTACTCAAGATGATGATGAAAGAACCTGGGATATTGATGGTCAGGGTGGATTTATTCACAGAACTGGCTATGTTCCTGTTCAAGCCAAAAACAAGACGATAAAGTTTGATGGTCAGGCCTCCTGGGCTCCAATCAGCGATAGTATTGAAGCAAATTCAAATCTGCCTACTCGTAATATGACTGTTGAATGCTGGATAAACCTGTATAGAGGACGTGATGATGGTGGTTTTATTGGAGTTCATAGAGATAATGGTGGCTGGGAAAGAGGCTGGAAGTTTGGTACTCATGATGACGCTCCCAATATTACAGTTGATTTCGCATTATCCACAATGGGACCAGGTCCAGAGTCTGGCGATGATAATGGAAACATGGATTTCCTAACTTCACCAGGATTTTTAGAAAGAAATGAATGGTACCATGTAGCCGGAACTTATGATGGTGATACTACAAAACTTTACGTAAATGGTGTCCTTGTCAGTCAGTTCTTAGATCAATGGGGTGACATAAATTATGATAGTCTCGCCTCATTTGAAATTGGTGCCTATGAAGATGATAATGAATTTTTCCCAACTGATGGTTATCAGGATGAACTCCGGTTATGGAATACTGATCTTGATGAAGAAATGATTCAGGAATGGATGTATAAAAGAATAACTGAATCTCATCCCAATTATGATAACCTTGTAAGTTACTGGGATTTTGATTCACTTGATGGAAATGTTTTACCAGATCTGAAAGGTAATAATCACGCTACATTGGTTGGAGTGAATTTTACAGCTTATGAAGCCTCATCAGTGCCGCTTGGTAACGAAGGTATTGTTGTAAAAACTCAAGATCCAGCCATGGTCGGTGGAGAAAATGCCGGAGTGAACGTCACTATCACATCAACACCTGATGCTTTTAATAATCTTGGTGTTTATAGGATCGGTGAAAATGATGGCTCTAAGGTCGAAGGTGAACTTTTTATGAGTGACCTGAATATGAGATCTCCTCTCTGTTTTGGTGTAGATGTAAATGGAGAAGTGACTTATGATCTAGAACTTCAGTATGGTAGTATTGCTGGATTGCCAGATGATGCAGAACTTCGATTAGTGAAACGTGAAGATGTATTTGGTGCCTGGATGGATATTACTGAAAGCGCTGATCATAATACTAGTGACCAGAGCTTTACTCTGTCTGACTATTCTGAATCTGCTGAATATGCTGTAGCCTGGTATCAAGAAACTTCAATCAAGGATCTTGGCAATAAACCACGCGTCTATGCTCTTGAGCAGAATTATCCAAATCCCTTTAACCCTAAAACTACTATTAATTACGCCCTTCCCAAAGTCTCCGATGTAAAGATTACTATCTATAATATGATCGGTCAAAGGGTTGACGTAATTGCTAATGTTAAGAAACAGCAAGCCGGACGATACAGCATACCATATAATGCCTCTAATCTGAGTTCAGGACTCTATTTCTACAGAATCGAAGCTGGTAAATATACTAAAACTAAGAAGATGATGTTATTGAAATAATAAGTTGAGCACATAGAATGAATGAAGGTCTCGTGGAATTTTATTTCACGAGACCTTCAATATTTATTTTAACAATACTTTGACTGCATTCAATATTTTAAATATGCGGTTTTTATTAATTTTTGGAAATATACAATATAAGTATCTAATTAAAGTTTCATACGGAATTAATTTAGTTGGTGATAAAAATTACCCATTAGTTGAAAAAAAATTGTTATGATTTTAATTATTTTATTTATTTTAAATTAGGAGGAGGAGCCAATGTTTAAAAAAATATTAATAATTAGCTTTTTTCTAATTCCTCTATTAATGAGCGCCCAAATTGAAACATTACCGTCAGAAGGCCTTGTGGGACATTGGCTTTTTGATGATCCTGCCAACCTTGAACTTGCTACTGTTGGTAATGATTTAATTCGTGATACTGTTGCAGCAGATTATGATATTAATGGTTTTTATGCCGTAGATGGGCCCGAAGCTGGCAATGGAGCGGTCCAGGTTGCTCTGGGCAGCTATTACAGATGTCTCCATGATATATTCCCTAATGGTAGTGATCCTAATAATCCGGATGTAGCCCCCCAGCGTGTTAATCAATATACGCTCGTTTATGATTTCCATATTCCAAGTTTAGGGCAGGATTATGTCTTCCATAGTTGTGATAATGATGGAGACGCAGGCGCAGATGATGCTGAACATTATGTCAC
>DATGCI010000223.1:0-11389 GCA_035312185.1 bacterium | reverse complement strand
CATCCTATTTCAGGATAGGCGGCCAGAACGGCTTGAGAATGACCGGGCATTTCAATTTCCGGAATTATGGTAACGTGCCGTTTCTGAGCATGTTTAACTATCTCTTTGACTTCTTTCTGAGTATAAAAACCGCCATAGCGTTGACCATCGTAAACATTTGAAGTACCACCATGACCGACAACTGTTTCATCTCGAAAAGCGCTTATCCGGGTTAATTTTGGATATTTTTTTATTTCGATACGCCAACCCTGATCTTCAGTTAAATGCCAGTGAAAACGATTCATCTTGTGCATGGCCAGCAAATCAATATATTTTTTGATAAAGGAAACCGGGAAAAAGTGACGACCAACATCAAGATGCATACCCCGGTAATTGAATCGAGGTTCATCCTTAATATTGACGGCCTGGGCCTTCCATTCCACACCAGGGAGAATTTGTTTACTTTCAAATTCAGGTGGGAATAACTGGCGTAAAGTTTGAATCCCATAGAAAATCCCAGGTGTAGAATTGGCCGCTATGGTAACCCTTTTTGCGTTGACATCCAATTTATAAGCTTCTGTTTTGCCCGGCATATTTTCATCCAGATGTAAAAATATACTATTCTCAGTGGAACCACCTTCCTGGATAGGAAGCTTATAGCCAGTTGGGTGGATTATTTTGTCCTGTAAAAAATCGGCAACCGATTCCATTTCCCGTGAGTTTTCTGAAATAATTATTTTTGTATTTTTATTTAGCTGAAAATTGCCGGATTTTTGTTCCAATTTTTGTGGTTGAGGAATAATGTTTATAAATGAGTTTGCAAAAAGATTCATGCCTATTAATAAACTTGCGACAAGAAAAATTTTGGTTATATTCTTAATATTTTTTGTGTCCATGGCTACCTCTATTTTTGTTTAAGTTTTGAATTAAAGGAGTAAATCTTTCCGGGCTCTGTCCTTATTTTCTGGAATTGATCTTTATATCTAATTTTCAAAGGCCTTCCCTTTTTAGAAAATATTTTGAGTTCTTTAAGTTTGCTATTATCCCATTTAATGTCAACTACAAAACCATTTTGGGCTCGCAAACCTTTTACATAGCCGGATTTCCATCTATCCGGTAAAGCCGGCAAAATATCCAGCCAACCACTCTGTGATTGAAGCAGCATCTCGGCAATACCTGAAGTTCCGCCAAAATTACCATCGATTTGAAAAGGTGGGTGGGTGTCAAAAAGATTACTCAGAGTCGATTTTCTTAATAAAGCCATAAGATGTTTATGGGCAAGATTAGCTTCCTTGAGACGAGCATAAAGATTGACAATCCAGGCCCTACTCCAGCCAGTATGACCACCACCATTTGCTAGCCTCTTTTCAATCGTTCGTTGAGCAGCTTCAAATAGTTTTGGGGTCTTTTCTTCAGTAATTTGATTTCCAGGATGCAAGCCTAAAAGATGAGACATATGTCTATGACCGGGATTAACCTCTCTATAATCTTTAATCCATTCCTGAATAGTGCTATCAGCACCGATTTTAATTTCAGGAAGTTTTACAAGAGTGGTTTGCAATTTCTTAGCAAAATCATGATCAGTGTCAAGAATTTGAGAAGCTTCTATACAATTGGTGAATAATTCTCTAATTATTTGAATGTCCATGGTCGGAGCGTAAGTCAGCCGCATTGCTTTCTCAGAATCAGGAAGGCAAAAGGAATTTTCAGGAGAATAGGAGGGAGCTGTGACCAATCGTCCCTGCTTGTCTTCTATTAAAAAGTCGAGCACAAATTCAGCCGATTCCTTTATAATCGGATAGGCTTGCTCTCTTAAATAATCTCTATTCAGAGTGTATTCGTAATAACGCCAGATAGGCATTGTCATCCAGGCACCGCCCATGGGAAACATGCCCCAGTAAACCGAAGCTATTACTCCAGTTTTGCCATAAATATCAGTTCCATGATGAATCATCCAGCCCTCACAATTATACATCTGTTGAGCAGCTTTTCTACCTGGCTCCCGTAAAGCATCAACAAAATTTATCAGTGGTTGCATAGTTTCTGGTAGATTACAAACCATTGCCGGCCAGTAGTTCATCTGTAAATTAATATTGAGATGATAATCCGAATTCCAGGGGGCTTTAAAATAAGGATTCCAGATACCTTGAAGATTGGCAGGTAAGCGAGCTGGGGGGCGGGATGAACTAATTAATAAATAGCGGCCGTACTGAAAATAAAGAGAAATTAAACCAGCATCATAAGCTCCATTTTTTACATCCTCTAATCTTTTATCTGTGGGAAAATCTTGTTTATTATCTTTGCCAAGAGAAAAATCAACTCTGTCAAAAAGTTTTCGATGGGCTTCAATATGCTCGCTTTTGATTGCCTGATAATTTTTATTGGCAATTTTATTGATAATGTTCTGGCATTTTTTTTCCGGATCAATATTTCTATCCCAGCTAAGTTTCTGGAGAACATAATCAGTAGCACCTGTCAGAAAAATATCGACTTTTGATGCTCCGGAAACAATTAAACTATCGCCACTGGAATTGATATTGCCGTCGTAAACTCGAACATTAAGCAAACCAGAAAATTTGAGATGCTTGCCACCCGGGCCCCGTTGCTTATCGGGTTTATCAATGATCTGTCCGCTGAGTAAGAGCATATTATCAGATATTGCTTTTGTTGATGCATCTTTTTTACGTCTAAATGCCAAACTAAAATTCAAAGCCCCTTTTCGACTGGATTTTATTCGGGTTACGAATATATCATCAGGGGCAGAGATAAAAGTTTCCCGAGAATAGTGGATAGAATTTATTGAGTAATCAACTTTACTAATGGCGGTGGAAATATTTAATTCTCTTTTATAGTTACTGCAAGTGTCGGAATGAGGAAAATTGAGGTACAAATTACCCAGTGGTTGATAGGAACGAAAGCGCGGAGGTATTGCAGTTAAAGATTTCTCCGCCAATTTCATAGCTTCCTGATTTTTGTTGTTTAGCAGAAGGTCTCTAATTTTTGATAAATTTTCAAGGGCTGCCGGATTGTTATTGTTTAATTTTTGTCCAGCCCAGATACTTTCTTCGTTGAGCTGGATTCTTTCCCGTTTAATGCCACCAAATACCATGGCACCCAGGCGGCCATTCCCAAGTGGAAGCGCCTGATTCCATTCCTGAGCTGGCTGATTATACCAGAGTAGATTATCGGAATTTTTTGCTGGCTTATCACAATTTACTAAAAATAATAAAAGGCATATAAATAAAGTTAAATTCTTTTTCATAATCGCTCTTGTGCTTGAGTTCTAAATATTCAACCAATTTTTTATAACATTTAATAAAAAACCGGTTATTAAAAAATATAATAAACAAAGCACTTTTATCCAAATAAATTAATCCATAAGTAAATATAGCGGTTGATAAATTTTATGGATATTGCTCATAACTGTCCAGCATAATTAGGCTGTTTTGTTATAATATGGTCGAAAGCAAATTAAAATATAATTCATAGAAAAATATGTTAGAAGTCTTGGCCATAAAGAAAATTCAGTAAAAGCAATGAGAAAATTGTGGACAGATTGGATAAAAATGCAAATTTTGCTAAATTAGTTTGATACTTAGTATTTTTACGATTTTAATCAAAAATTACAATAGGAGGTGCAGGTGGATACTAATTTCAAAGGGAAGGCTCCAAAAACTAAAAAACAAATTATAGAGATGGGGAAGCGCCTCTGGCAAAAAGATTTCGTCGCTGCCAATGACGGTAATATTTCTGTGAAATTAAAGGATAATGCAATTTATGCAACAGCAACAGGTATTAGCAAAGGGTTTATGAATTCGGAGATGATTTTACAACTAGATCTGGATGGTAATCTTCTGGATCCAAATCCTAAATATAAACCTACCAGCGAAATTAAAATGCATCTGGAAGTCTATAAATCTAGACCAGATGTTAAAGCAATTGTTCATGCCCATCCACCTTTCAGCACTGCTTTTGCAGTGGCTGGAATCCCACTTGATAAAAATATTCTGCCAGAATCAATCATATCTCTAGGTGAAGTCCCAATTGCAGATTATGGTGCGCCTTCTACAAACCGGGTGGTAGATTCTATCCTTCCTTTAATTAAAGATAAAGATGCTCTCCTTCTTGCTAACCATGGAGCATTAACTTTAGGTGAAAATCTGCAAAGCGCATATTTTAGAATGGAGACTCTGGAACACACTGCAAAAATCCTTCATAAGGCCCAACTACTGGGAAATATTAACACTCTCACAAGCAGTCAGATCAAGGAAATAAAGGATTTATATAAAAAATAGGGGGCAGCACTATTTTTTTTGTAATGGTTAGGACTAATTTATAGCCAATAATAAAATTTTCTCTAATTATTCTACTGGAAGTAAATAGTAATATTAAAATATTTTAAATAATTTAGTGAAATTGAAAAATAATTTTAATAATATTATCAGGATATATTTCGAAAAAGGATATAACTATTTCTATCTACTTTTTACCGATGGACAAAAAGGCTCCCAAAGTAAAATTTTACAAAGATTAATATCACTTTGTAAGTAATATAAATAGGAGGAAAAGTGCGAAAAATAACTATTGTAATTATAACAATCAGTTTCTTATTGCAAGGTGGAATATTTAATTCCAGTTCAAAAGATATTTACCAAAATGGTTGGATAGATTTTAATAAAAATGGGAAAATGGATATTTATGAAAATCCGCAGGCTGATATTGAGAAAAGGGTTGCTGATCTGCTTTCCCGAATGACCATAGAAGAAAAAACCTGCCAGATGACGACTCTCTATGGCTATGGAGCGGTCTGTCAGGATGAACTACCTACTGAAAAATGGAAAACCAGGGTTTGGAAAGATGGAATTGGCAATATTGATGAACATTTAAATGGCAAGTGGAAGCAAACCCAATATTCAAATCCAGCATCTAAGCATATTGAAGCAGTTAATAAAATACAAAGATTTTTCATTGAAGAAACTCGCCTGGGCATTCCTGTTGATTTTACCAATGAAGGGATTCGCGGCTTATGTCAGGATCAGGCTACTTCTTTTCCCGCTCAAATTGGAGTTGGCAGCACCTGGAATAAGAATCTGGTTAGTAAAATTGGCCAGGTTACAGGAAAAGAGGCCCGGGCTTTCGGCTATACAAATATATATTCTCCTATACTTGATATTCCCCGGGACCCACGTTGGGGAAGAACTGTGGAATGTTATTCTGAAGACCCCTTTTTAGCAGGAGAACTGGGTTATCAACAGGTCAAAGCTCTTCAAAATGAGGGCGTCGTATCTACACCAAAGCATTTTGCTGTTTATTCAATTCCCAAAGGAGGCCGTGATGGATATGTAAGAACTGCACCTCAGGCTCCCTGGCGTGATGTTTTGTCACTTTATATTGAACCCTTTCGCAAAGCATTTGTAGAAGGCGGCGCTTTGGGTGTAATGGCTTCCTATAATGCTTATGATGGGATTCCTATGCCAACTAATAAAAAATTCCTCATCGAAATGTTACGGGAAAAATGGGGCTTTGAAGGTTATGTGGTCTCCGATAGTCGGACTATTCGTCATGTTTTTGACAAACATAAAGTTGCTCCTGATTATAAAACGGCGATTGAATATGCTGTAAAAGCCAATTTGAACATTAGGACTGATTTTGAAACGCCGGAAAGCTATATTGAGCCACTGCGGGAATTGGTAAAAGAAGGTAGGGTTTCAGAAGATGAACTCGATATGAATGTTGAAGATGTTTTGCGGGTTAAATTCAAGCTGGGATTTTTTGATAATCCCTATATAGAAAATCCCAGAGAAAAAAATAATATACCTCGTTCGAAAGAACATTTAACTGTTTCAAAGCAGGCGGCGAGAGAGTCAATTGTTTTACTAAAAAATGAGAACGATCTTTTACCATTATCAAAAAACCAAGGAACTATTCTTGTAGCCGGACCTCTTGCAAAAGAAGAATATGGATTAATGAGCCGCTATGGTGCCCAAAATATTGAAGTAACCAATGTTTTTGAGGGGATTCAAGATAAGTTGGCAGGGCAAGGTGAAGTCCTCTATCGTAAAGGTTGTGAAGTAAAAGATGATCGCTTTCCTAAAAGTGATATTATGGATGTTGAAATGCCTGATTCTGTGCAAAAAAGTATTGAGGAAACAGTCGCTCTGGCCGAAAAATCCGATGTAGCTATCCTGGTTTTGGGAGAAACAAGAAGTCTGGTTGGGGAGTCATTGAGTCGTCTTAGTCTGGATTTACCTGGATTTCAGCAGGAATTACTAAAAGCAGTCCATAAAACCGGAATTCCCACTATTCTTGTTTTGCTGAATGGCCGCCCTTTAACAATTAATTGGGCTGATGAAAATATTCCTGCTATAATCGAAGGCTGGTTCCCGGGAGAATTTACCGGTCAGGCTCTTGCTGATGTGATTTTTGGAGATTATAATCCGGGAGGGAAATTACCAATAACTTTTCCAAAATCAGTTGGCCAGATTCCGCTCAATTTTCCTCATAAACCGGGTACTCAGGCCAAAGGCTGGGCGCGAGAAATGGGAGCATTATATCCCTTTGGCTATGGTTTGAGTTATACGGAATTTACTTATTCTGATTTATCAGTCACACCACTAGAAGGTCGGCAAAGTTCATCTTTTAATATTAGTTGCAATGTGAAAAATAGTGGCCATAAATCCGGTGATGCAGTAGTCCAACTTTATATCAATGATAAATATTCCAGTGTAGTTACTCCAGAAAAATTGTTGCGCGGTTTCGAAAGAATTCATCTCAGTCCCGGACAAAAGCAGCAGGTCAATTTTACCATTAAACCCCAGGACCTGTCCTTTTATAATCGGGATATGAATTTTGTTGTTGAGCCCGGTGAATTCGAAATTATGATCGGTTCTTCATCTGAGAACATCAAAATGAAGAAGACGATTCTAATAAAATAAATACAAGGTAAAAATATGTTGAAAAAAATTACTCTGTTATTTCTATTATTCGTCCTTAGTGGGAATATTTTTAGTAAAAATATTTATCATAAAGACTGGATTGATTTCAATAAAAATGGGAAAAAGGATGTCTATGAAAATTCTGCCCTCGATATTGAAAAGCGGATAGATGATCTGCTATCCAGAATGACCCTGGAAGAGAAAACCTGCCAGATGGCCACTCTTTATGGTTATGGGCGGGTTCTAAATGATTCTTTGCCAACACCTGAGTGGAAAAACGAAATCTGGAAAGATGGGATTGGTGCAATTGATGAGCATCTAAATTCATTTCAAGGCTGGGGAAAAGAGCCAATGCAAGGTCCACTGATCTGGCCGCCCTCAAGTCATTTAAAAGCGATGAATAAGGTCCAACGATTTTTTGTCGAAGAAACCAGATTGGGTATTCCAGTTGATTTTACAAATGAGGGCATTAGAGGGGTTGAGGCTTACAAAGCAACTAATTTTCCAACTCAACTGGGAATAGGTTGCACCTGGAATAAAGATCTTGTCAGAAAAATTGGCGAAATCACAGGTCAGGAAGCCCGTCTGATGGGCTATACAAATGTTTATGCGCCAATTCTGGATGTTGCCCGAGATCAAAGATGGGGAAGAATGGAAGAGGTTTATGGAGAATCTCCCTATCTGGTAGGTAAACTGGGAGTGGAAATGGTGAAAGGTCTTCAAAAAAATGATCAAGTTGCAGCAACTGCCAAACATTTTGCCATTTATTCCAATAATAAAGGTGCTCGAGAAGCTATGGCACGTACTGATCCTAAATGTGGAATTAGAGAAGCCCATATGCTATTTTTGAAGCCCTTTAAAATGGCAATTGAAGAGGCGGGCCTCTTAGGGATTATGAGTTCCTACAATGATTTTGATGGTGTTCCAATTACTGGAAGTGAATACTTTTTAACTGACTTGCTGCGAAAAGACTACGGATTTAAAGGCTATGTTGTTAGTGATAGTGATGCTTTATACTATCTGTATAGCAAGCACAGGGTTGCCAATACTTATAAAGATGCTGTGCGCCAGGCAGTGCAAGCTGGTCTGGACGTTCGCTGTACTTTTCGTTCACCCTCTGGTTTCATAGAACCTTTGCGGGAATTGGTAAAAGAGGGAAGGCTCGATGAGGCAATAATTGATCAACGCGTCAGGAATATTCTACGGGTAAAATTTACCATCGGACTTTTTGATGAACCCTATCAAACTCAATTTGACAAAGCAGATAAAACTGTGAATAGTAATCAGCATCAAAAAATAGCACTTCAGGCTTCCCGGGAAAGCATAGTTCTATTAAAAAATGAAAACAATCTGCTTCCCCTTGATAAACAAATTGACAGAATAGCAATCTGTGGACCCAATGCAAGGGAAGAATCTTTTGCTACCACTCATTATGGACCTCAGGCTGTTAATGTCATATCAGTTTTAGAAGGTATTCGCAAAAAGGCTGGTGAAAATACTGAAATTCTATATAGTAAAGGCTGTGAGCTAGTCGATGAAAATTGGCCTGAAAGCGAAATTTTTCCTCAGCCTTTGGATAAAGAAGAACAGGAAAAAATAGATAAAGCAGTTGAAAATGCCAGAAAGTCAGAAATAGCTATAGTTGTTTTAGGTGGGGGAACGAGAACCTGTGGAGAAAATAAAACCCGCACCAGTTTGAACCTTCCCGGCAAACAACTAGATTTGCTTAAAGCAGTTCACGCAACTGGTACTCCTACTATTGTTGTCTTAATAAATGGCCGTCCTTTGTCGATAAATTGGGCTGATAAACATATACCTGCTATTTTAGAAGCCTGGTATCCGGGCAGCTATGGTGGCCAAGCAGTTGCAGATGTTATATTTGGAGATTATAATCCTGGAGGGAAATTAACAACCACTTTTCCCAGAACGGTAGGCCAGGTTCGGATGAACTTTCCAACAAAACCCAATGCCCAAATAGATAATAATTGGACAACTGCCCGGGTAAATGGCGTTATCTATCCTTTTGGACATGGATTAAGTTATACAAATTTTCGATATTCAAATTTGAAAATCAGCCCTGAACAGCAAAAAATTTCGGGTGAAATCAATGTTAAATTCACGGTTCAAAACACTGGTGAAAGGCCTGGCGATGAAGTCGTCCAACTGTATATAAGAGATCAGATTTCTTCAGTAACTACCTATGAAAAAAACTTAAGAGGATTTGAAAGAATTCATTTGAAACCAGGGGAGAAAAGGGAGCTATCCTTCTATTTGGGTAGTGAGGATCTGGAATTATTAAATAGAGAAAATCAATGGATAGTTGAACCGGGAAAATTCAAAGTTATGGTAGGAAGCTCTTCTCAGGATATTCATCTGGAAGGTGAGTTTGAGATTACAGACAGGGAATAAGTAATATAATTAACTCGCTTAAAATGTAAATGAATTTCTACTGATATGCTTTAAATTCATACACCCAAAAAATTTAAATAATTGCACAGGATAATTTAATACCACAAGTTATTTTTTTAATTGAAAAAACTTACTTGAAAAATGGCTGCTTTTTATTAATTTTGCAATGAGTCGATAAAAATTCTGAACTCAGCAGTGTTTAATAACAAACTGTAAATTAATGAGGTTAATATGATGCCTAATACAAAAAGAATGGTGAAAATTTTATTACTTTTTGTTTCTGCATTTCTTATCAATTGTCAACAGAAATCAAAATTGCCAATCAAAACTATTAAACCAGCTGGAACACCAGCCCAGATTGAAGATGGTGAGATTATCCAGGAGGCTCTGATACTCAAAGTTGGTAGATTTCCCCGGCGAAATGTTGATCCAATTGAAGCTTCAATTATCAAAGACCAATTTGTAAAACCTGAAATTGGAGATAAAGTTAATTTTAATGAAAATGAATCCAGTCAATGGAAAAAAATTGAAGCTGATAGCGCGGGCTGGTTTCAGAGTAAAAAATTGAGAAATGCTTATGTCTATGTGAATTATAAAGTCGATAAAGATCAGGTTGTGCTTTTGGAAGGTATGGGACACCGTAAGGTTTACATCAATGGAATTCCCAGGATAGGTAATCGCTATCAATTGAAAGATGAATCTGAACCCTGGGAACCTCAATATGGTTATTCATTTATGCCAGTAAAACTGAAAAAAGGCGATAATCATCTGGTCTTCAATGCCAGCAGAGGTAGGTTGAAAATAAAATTCAGAAAGCTTCGTTCCGCATTAATGATAAATCCCAATGATCCGACTTTTCCTGATATTATCGAAGGCAAGCCAATTGATCACAAAGGAGCGGTGATCATAATTAATGGTACTGATAATCCGCAAAAAAGGCTTTCCCTGGTCAGTTCCGGTGAAAAATTGCATTCAACTGAAACTCAAATTCCCGTCATTCCTCCTATGTCAATCCGGAAAGTCCCCTTTAAAATTGAAGGGCAGCCTATTTCTGAAAAAGATAAATTGGATATTAATCTCAGCCTTGTAAATAAAGATAAACAGACGGTAATTGTTGATACTACTACTGTACAGTTCTCAGTAAAAGAAAAAAATCAAACCAGAAAAAATACTTTTATAAGCGATATTGACGGAAGTTTACAATATTATGCGGTCAATCCTATCCAGACAGAACCTGAAGATGGTCAAAATGCTCTGGTGCTTTCTGTTCATGGGGCTGCTGTAGAAGCATTAAATCAGGCCAATTCCTATTATGGAAAAGATTGGGCTTATATTGTTAGTCCAACCAATCGTCGTCCTTATGGCTATGATTGGGAAGATTGGGGACGAATAGATGCTTTGGAAGTATTAAATATTGCTAAGGAAAAATATTCTATTGATCCTAATCAGGTTTACCTGACAGGACATTCTATGGGTGGACATGGCACCTGGTATTTAGGTGTAACTTATCCGGATAAATGGGCAGCCATTGGGCCCAGTGCTGGCTGGGTAAGTTTCTGGACCTATGTCTTTGGACGCTATAATAACAGTACTTCTCCTTCTGAGAAAATGATTTTGCGGAGTATTCGTCCTAGTGATACCTATGGATTGGTAGATAATTTGCAAAATAAAGGTATTTACATAATTCACGGCCAAGATGACCAGGTTTTCTCTATTGATCAGTCATATCAAATGGCTGATACGCTCGATGCCCATAATATTAACTATGAATATCATTATGAGCCAGAAGCAGGTCACTGGTGGGATAATTCCGATGAACCCGGGGCTGATTGTGTGGATTGGCCACCCTTATTTGATTATTTTGCCCGCCATCGAATTCCTGACAATCGGCAAATACGGGATGTTGATTTTACAACAGCAAATCCTGAAGTATCAGCCTGGTCTCATTGGCTAGGAATTTTAGCCCAGGAGGATCAACTCGATTTAAGTAATGCCAAGTTCCGCTGGAATCCCGGTTCAGGCAGTTTTGTTGGCCACACAAAAAATGTAGCCCGATTGGGTTTAAA
>DATGCI010000222.1:0-2399 GCA_035312185.1 bacterium | reverse complement strand
TGAATTTTCACGAGATCCTGTTTATGGGTATGACTTCGAAGGTTACGCAGTTTATCGTTCTACCGACTATGGATTTAATGATCCCTTCAATATTACCGATGCTCAGGGCAATCCAAAATTGTGGGAACCGATTGCCCGTTTTGATATTGATAATCATATTTCTGGACCTCATGAAATTGAGCAGACCAATGGGATTCATTATTATATGGGCGATAATACTGGACTTCAGCATTCTTTCACCGATACAACCGTAATGAATGGGCGTACCTATTATTACGCTGTTGTTGCTTATGACTCAGGATCGGTAAAAAATACTGTACCACCAACCGAGTGTACAAAAAATATTGAAAAAACAGTAACAGGTGAAATAAGACTTGATGATAATACTGCCATGGTTACACCACAGGCACCTGCAGCAGGCTATGAAAAACCTGAATATACTCTTTCGGAAAATAATACTGAACATGGCGGAACAGGTAAAGTTAATGTTGAAATAATTGATCCTACAACAATTAAAAATGACCAGGAATATCAAATTAAATTTTTAGATACATCAAATGATACTGTTGATAATGACGATGATGGCAAAGTTGACTCTCTAGATATGGACGAATTAGCCCGAAATACAGTTTCTTATAGTTTATTAAATGTTACAGATCCTGATAATCCAAGAGTTCTATTTGAAAATTCTAAGTATTTGAATGGTCAAGACCGTAATCCTTATATCGATGGCTTAAAAATACAAGTTTGGAATGATGAAATAGAGATCGATTATGAAAATACTGGTTGGGTTGAAGGTAATTGTAATTATGATCTGGCCATTAGAGTTTACAAAGAAGGTGGCGGAGTTGCTTTCCCAAGTGATTTTGAACTTACTGTTGCTGATCAGGTTGTGTCTCAAGACGCGCTAAACAATGATTGTCAATTTACAATGCTGGATCTAACTGAACAGGATACAGCTGAATATATTCTATTTAAATCGGAGCAAGGTAAAATAATCGATGAAACTGAAATAATTCCTGCTGTTTATTTAAATGGAACTCCAAAAGGAACCTGGAAATATACCTTCAATTCTCGTACTCCTAGTGTTCAGGCCATGTATCGAGATAATGCAGGCAATCTTTGGTTTGGTTCCGATGGTGGCGGTCTAACTCGCTACGCATCACAAACCTGGAAAAGGTGGGAATCAACCAATGATGGAATTGAAAGCAAGGTTATTACCAGCTTTACAGAAAGTCAGAAATTGAGCCAATCTGAAGAATTAAAAACCGTTTTTATTGGAACTGAATCAGGTCTAAATCTATGGAATGGTTATGAGATGTTAAATGTTCAGGATTTGAAGTTAGTAAATAATCATATAAATGCTCTTATTACTGATGCTGATGGTGATGTCTGGGCTGGCACAAATGAAGGAATTATTTTCCTGCGTCCAGGCTATCAAAATCAGGAAACAATTGAAAATATGCAATTTGCCACCCAGGATAGCGTGCCTTCTAATAAAATCACTGCTCTTTATCGTGACTCCGATAATAAAATATGGATTGGAACCAATTCTGGTATTGGCGTTTTTGATAATGGAAGCTGGAATTCAAATCCAACTGATATGAGCGTTAATGATTTTGTAGAATGGAATGGCGAGGTTTACATCGCCACCGACAAGGGTCTATTTAAAGGATCGCAACTAGAAAATGTTGGAAGTACACCAGTTTCTGATAATATCATTCATGCTCTCGAGGAATACCAGAGTGAACTTTATATAGCGGTTAATGGAAATGATGATGTAAAAGGATTATATAAATCGGCTGATGGTAGTAATTTTGAGCACCTTTCCGTCGAAAGTGGAGAACTAACTGATGATGATGTCCTCTCCCTCTATCATGATGAAATAACTAATAAACTATATGTGGGAAATATTAATGGATTGGATTACTATTCTGAGGATGAAGGCTGGGCTAGCTATAATCCCGAACCCGGTGATCGTTTAAGAATTAGCACCAAGAAACCTTTCTCCCATCTTGATGTTTATAAATTCAATACAGATGCGGCTCAAGTAGCAGAAGAAAAAGCCAAAGAGGAACTAGATGATATTGCAGTTGTACCCAATCCCTATGTTGCCACAGCACTGTGGGAACCGAAACCTGATTTTGTGACTGGACGCGGTGAAAGAAGAATCTATTTTATTAATCTTCCCAATGAAGGCACAGTCAGAATTTTTACTGTAAATGGCGAACTTGTGAAAACTATACCAATCGAAAATAATATTTTCAATGGTGCTGTATCCTGGAATCTGCTAAATGAAGATAATCTTGAGATTGCTTATGGTGTCTATGTATATCATGTGGAGACTGAAGATTATGGCACCAAAATTGGTAAGTTTGCAATTGTTAAATAAGTAACTG
>DATGCI010000221.1:0-8390 GCA_035312185.1 bacterium | reverse complement strand
ATTTTCATCAACTTCTTGAAAAACTGGATTATGCATATATTTGGATTTAGAATTTTCTGCAAATTGGCCTGCTACTCCTAAAATTTTAGTATCCTGATCAATCTTTCTGAAATGGTAAGTATCCAGCATCTCACCTACAGTTATCTGTCCATCTGCTGATTGACTGTTTTTATTGAGGGCTGCAAAGGAGATAAAAGAGCCATATTTTTTGCATAAAACCCGGGATATATGGCCATAAATTCCCATACAAAATGCTATCAGATTTTTTCCTTCAAAAGCCTGAAGCAAATGGAAAATTTTAAAATTATCATTGAGTGATTTTGCTGTAGAAATAATTTTAAGAATATCGGCACCGGTTTTGCTCATATCAGTAGCCAGATTATACAATCGGTCGTAGTCCTGTGTTTTATCAAAATTGTGATAGGATAAAATAACTTTGCTATTACCAGATTGTTCAATAAAAGAATCGTAAATTTTGGACTTGTATTCCACATCTACGAATTCATAACCCACTTTAGCAGCATATAAAATAATATTTTTGCGTTCCTCTTCACTTCCTGAAAAATAGCCCTTTTCAAATTGAGGACGACAGGTAAAGATAAGCGGAATATCAATTCCTTGATAAAATTTATCAATATCATTTAGATTTAATTGATTAATATAATCAGCCCGAAATTCAAGGATATCAGCATGTTGTGCTGCTATTTCACCCTTTTCAATAGCATCATCAATATTGCTGGCCACTACAGGTATGGCTAATTTTGTTTCCATAATAATCTATATTTGTTTTGAAAATTTATCTATAATCTCAGAAGCGATATGGGAAATAGAGCGATCATCGGTTTTAATTTCATAGTCAGAAAACTTTTTATAAAGAGGCGTTCTTCTTTTTAATATTTCTGGTATTTCAGATAGGAAATCATTACCAGAAAGGGCCGGTCTATTGGTAGAACTTTTAATCCGCTCGATAATTGTATCAGCAGTTGCAGTCAGCCAAAATATTTGACCTAGTTTTTTTAATGGTTCATGATTTTCAGGTGTTTCAATAACTCCTCCGCCACAATCTATAATACCATTTTTCAATTCAATATTTGAAATTATGCGATGTTCTACTTCACGGAATTTATTCCAGTTATTTTTATCAATAAATTCAGGAATTGGACCAACTTCATCCACAATGAGCTCATCAGTGCTGATTAATGTTTTATTAAATTTATTAGAAATATACTGGCCAACAGCACTTTTGCCGGTACCGCGATAACCGATTAGAATGATATTATTTGACATCACTGACCTGGGCTCCGATTTCCTGTAGTTTGCTCCAAAATCCTGGAAAGGATTTATCAACACATTCCGGATTATCTATTTTAATATTTGGAATTCTTAATCCGAGGAGAGCCATACTCATTGCAATTCGATGATCATTGCGGGGATCGAAAGTGACCGGCTTTTTCTTCCAGCCATTTCTCCTGATGATGAGTTCATCCTCAGAACTGCTAATATTGGCTTCCAATTTGCTCAATTCTTCTTCCAGAGCCTTAATCCGATCACATTCCTTGTAACGAAGGTGAGATATGTTACGAATTCGAACATCTTCCTGGCAAAACACTGAGACAGCAGCCAGAGCAGGTACAGCATCAGGAAGGGAAGACATATCTATATTAATTCCCTTCAGGCTGGTAGTTCCTTCCAGAGTCACACTATTATTCTTTTTCTCCACTGAGCAGCCCATTTTTTCCAGAACATCTACAAAACCAGATTCTCCCTGCGAAGTTTGCAGATCAAGATTATCTATACTAACCTTACCACCAGTAATAGCGGCAGCTGCAAAGAAAAAATTGGCCGTGCTCCAATCAGTGGGAATTGTATAGTTCCGGGCTTTGTATTTCTGATCAGATTTCACAAAATAATGTTTGGAATTTTTTTGTTCAATATTGCCCCCAAACTTTTTGATCAATTCGCAGGTTAGATCAATATAGGAGCTGGATACAGATTTACCTAATATTTCAATTTCCACATCTTTTTGAGCGTAAGCGGCTACTAGGAGAAGAGCGCTTATAAATTGACTGCTTTTTGAGCCATCAATTCGTGTTTTGCCACCCTTTAGTCTATTTGATTTAATAACGACGGGAGGGCACTCGCCATTTTCCCGATCAATTCTAGCACCAAGCTGGATAAGACCATCAACTAATTCTCCTACCGGCCTTTCCATAATTCGGGCTGAACCAGTTATTCGAATATTATCTCCGACCAGAGTAGCAAAAGCTGTTATAAAGCGCATCAAAGTACCGGATTCACCACAATCAATTTCAGTATCTATTTGAGAAAAATGTCCGGCAGTTCCTTCTACTTCGGCCTGATTTCCATCCAGTTCAATTTTCACTCCCAGCTTGCGAAAGGCCTTAATAGCCTGCATTATATCATTATTAAGAGGGATATTTCTGATCAGACTGGTGCCCTCAGAAAGTGCAGCCAAAGGGAGAGCCCGATTGGCAATATATTTACTTCCTGGGATTTGAATCTTAGCTTGAAGTTCGCCATCAAATTTAATTTGTTTCATAGTTTGCTCATTTTACAAGAGAGATTGCCTTAAGAACAGTTGATTTATCATGACTGAAAGAGAACTGATTTTTATTCTTTTTAATTTTTCCCAACCCTTGCAAGGTAACAAACATTGGAGTCTGATTAACAGCCTTTTTATCAGACTTCATTTTTTTATACATAAGTTGCTTTTCATATTTTTCATTAATGGTATTAGGCAGGTTCATTTTTTCCAGCAATTTGAGGATTCTATCAGCATCGTTCCAGCTCAATTCTCCAGTCAATGCAGCTAGCTGGGTTTCTGCTGCCATACCCATTGCTACACAGAAGCCGTGTTTTTCATTGTATCCGGCAATGGACTCAACAGCATGGCCAATTGTATGTCCAAAATTCAGACACTGCCGCAAACCGGATTCTTTTTCATCTTTTTCTACAACTTCTTTTTTAAGAGTTATACATCGCTTCACTATATGAGTGAGGGCCTCATTATCCCGTTCCAGGATTTTTTTACTATTATCTTCAAAAAACTGGAAAAAATCCTCGTCAAATACAATAGCCATTTTAACAGCTTCAGCGAGTCCATTTAAGAACTCTGGCGTTGGTAATTTTACTAAAAATTCCATGCCTACAAAAACAGCTTCCGGCTGCCAGAAACTACCAATCAGATTTTTTCCATAAATTGTATTAATTGCGGTTTTTCCACCAATGGCCGAATCAACCATTGCCAGAAGACTGGTCGGAATCTGAATAACAGGAATTCCTCGCTTGTATGTTGAAGCCACAAATCCACTTAAATCTCCTACAACTCCACCTCCGAAAGCGATAATAAGTGTGTCGCGCCCAAACTCTTTGCCCAGCATTTCATCTTCAATCTGAGCTTTGGTCTCTCGACTCTTGCTGCGTTCACCAGGCTGGATAGATCGGATATGGGGATTACGATTGGCCAAAACTTTCTGAATTTTATCACCAAACAAAGCATTTATATTATCATCGGTAATAATAACAATATCCCGATCTCTGTAGCCATTATTCACAAAATCATTGAGTTCCTTATAAATTGAATCCTGAATAATGATAGGATATTGCGCTGATTCATGATGGATATTTACAGTTATTTTTGTCATAGCGTCATTTCTTTTTAGAGTCTTTAGTTACTTTAATATTATTCCTCAATTTATTGAGAAATTCGGACATTGTTTCTGAATCTCGGCTTTTTATGATATGAGTGAGATAAGAAAGCTGGGAATTTATTTTTTCTATTTGAGGTAATACTTCCGGATTAAATAGAATTTCAGAAAGCAGGTAGTCATCTTCTGAAAGAAGGCCGCGAGCAATTTCCATATGTTTGCGAAAAGTAGTCCCTGGCGCTTCCGTCTCTTTCATGCAGGCTGCAAAGACCAATGAGGCGGAGAAAGGAACTCCCAGAGAATAAGCAGTTTTTTCATCATGCTCTTGAAAGCTATAATCATAAATATTAAGCCCCAGATTTTTGAAAAAAGTACGGAAAAATTCTTTGCCTTCTTTGCAACTCTCTTTGATAATAACAGCATTTTCATTGCTAAGATCTCGAATATTAGCAAAAGTGGGCCCGAACATAGGATGAGTTGAAACAAAAGGTTGGTCTGCTTCTTCATAAAAATCTTCCAGACCTCTTTTTACTGAGGCTATATCAGCGATAATACAATCATCATTGATATGTTCCAGTACTTGCTCAAAGGCCTGAATTGTATGAGGGAGATCCACAGCATTGATCAGCAAGTCAGGATGAAATTCTCCGATTTCTTCCATTTTTTCGAATCGATTAACCCTAAAAAGATAGCGCATTTTTTCAGGATCTTTATCATATACTCCGACTTCATGTTCCTGGTCAAACTCCTCAACTAGCCAGGCGCCCATGTGACCGGCTCCAAGTATAGCTATCTTCATTGGTTACTCCTTTCTTTATAACATCCCATAAATCTATAATTTTCAGTATTGTCTTGTACTTCCTTCAAAATTTTCTGGATTTTTTCATCCTTGATTGAGCCAATAAAATCGAGAAAGAAAGAATAGTTACCAGTTCCAGAAGGCATAGATTCAATGCGCGTCAGGTTGATCTTCGCATCAGCAAAAATACTGAGCACGTTAAAAAGTGTACCTGCTTTGTGTGCTGTAGAGAAGATGATTGTGCATTTGTCGCCTTGCTGGCTTTGGGCAGATTTCGATAATATGAAAAAACGGGTGCGATTATTGGAAACATTTTCAATGTTTTGCTTCACAATTTCCAGATCATATAATTCTGCGGCCAACGAACTAGCAATTGCGCCAGTTGCTTCTGGTTTTTCCTCAGCAACCAGTTTGGCTGCACCGGCTGTATCATAATATTTGACTGGTTCCAGATTATTTCGTTCCAGGAATCTTTTACACTGAGATATTGCCTGGGAGTGGGAGTAAACTTTGCGAATATCCCTAAATTTTTCTGCTTCAGGATATAGCAAACAATGCTCAATAGGTTGTTCAATTGCTCCTACAATTTTTAACTCGTCATCATTCATCAGCAATTCATTGACCGTTCCCACTACACCGCCCAAGGTATTTTCAACAGGTAAAATTCCATAATCATATAGACCAGTTTTCACACCTTCGAAAACTTCTGCAAAGGTATCACAGGGGATACTGACTAATTTTTTATTCCAGTTTTTGGCAGCCATCTCACTGTAAGCACCATGGGCGCCCTGAAAACCAATTAATTTGAGTCCTTTTTCCTGCAAAGTTCGGCTTTCATCAAATAGGGATTTATACAATTCAAGGGTGAATTCTTTGTCTATTAAATTTCCTTCTTTACTGGAAATTTTTGCCAGAATCTGTTTTTCCCTGGACTTATCCTCTATTGCATCCTTTACTTTAGAGGCTTTTAGAGCATTTTCCATTCTTTCGTTGAGAAGATGGATAATTTTTTTATCTATATAATCGATATTTTTCCGAATCTGTTTTAATAATTTATTATTCATAACAAAGGCCTTTTAATATTTATCCATTAATAAAGTTATCCAGAGCATTAATATTTTTCATAAACTTTTTGAACTGTTCTGGAGTCATCTGCTGTTGCTGATCGCTTTTGGCATTTTTGGGATTAGGATGAACTTCTACCATCAATCCGTCGGCTCCTGCAGCTATAGCAGCTTTGGCCATTGGTTCTATTAGGCTTAATTTTCCCGTTCCATGAGAAGGATCAATAATAATTGGTAGATGAGTGACCTCCTTTACTGATGGTATCATACTGAGATCCAGAGTATTGCGAGTGTAAGATTCAAAGGTTCTGATTCCTCGTTCGCAGAGGATAACATTAGGATTGCCTTCTGATAAAATATATTCTGCACAATTTAGCCATTCCTCTAATGTGGAATACATTCCTCTTTTTAGCATAGTCGGTTTTTTAGTTTTGCCAATTTCTTTGAGAAGGGAAAAATTTTGCATATTACGGGCGCCAATTTGCAAAATATCAACATACTCTGCTACCCAGGTCACATCGCGTGAGTCCATTACTTCCGAAATAATAGGCAAACCGGTTTCCTGTTTCGCTTTTTCCAGAATCCGTAATCCTTTCAGTCCAAGTCCCTGAAATGAATAGGGTGAAGTACGCGGTTTAAATGCTCCCCCTCTTAAAATTTTACCACCGCCGGCTTTTACTGCTCGGGCGGCTTTGAGTGTTTGTTCTTCGCTTTCCACTGCACAGGGGCCACCAATTACTACGAGTTCCTCCCCGATTTTGATGCCATCAACATCTACAATGGTTTTCTTTTTATTTTTTCGAGAAGCTAATTTTAAATCCATTGGATTTCCTTTTACTTATTTTTACTCCATCATCGCTAGTGACTAATTTAATGTCGAATTGAAGTTATTACAAGATTGAATGTAGTTTTTTTAATTGAGAATATATTCACTGATAGATTTTGAGAATTTTTGCAATATATTTGAACCTTTTCTCTTGATATTACTCTTTATATAATTTACTTTAAGATTGTTTTTGTAATAATTTGATAAACAGAAAATGTAACTAAGCTTAGATTGGTAAATAAGAATGGACAAATTTTCTAAAGTAAACCGTAATGTAATTAAAAAAGTTAAAAAAAATAAAAAAAATAATGATTTTGCATATTGGCAAAAGCAAACCTATTCCGATCGCTTAAAACAATTGAAGAAAATAAGAGAGGAATATAACAGGTGGAAATATGGTTCTCAACCAGGATTTCAGAGAGTTTATTCAATTACTAAACGAACATGATTAACCAGTTTTGTTATGCATTAACACGGTTGCACTCCAAAATATTATCAAAATTTATGGTGAGGGAATATAAATTCAAGCAGAATATAGTAATCAATAGGCTTACTCAAACTTATATGTGCCATAAACTTTAATATAATTGCCCTCATCACGCCCAAATTTTTTGCCGCAAGAACAGAACACATAGCCATTTTTATAAATGGCATTATCATTTTTTATTTTGGACTTATACATTTTAATAAGATTGCCTTTGCCAACTTTATGATATTTGAATAATTTATTTTTACAGCCATCGCATCGGATCGTCATTGTTTTTAAGGGGCGGGCCATGCTTATTCCTCCAATCTTTGACCATAATCCAGTTTATTATCGGTTGTTAAAATTGGAAAACCAGGGACTACTATGGGATAAGCAGCATTAGATTCCAGAGCAAAAAGATCAATACGTGTTAATCTAATCTCATTAAAAGCATCAACATTAACATAGATTTCATCGTTATATTTTACCTGTAAACTGTCCACATAATTATTCAAATGATTGTTAATTGCTTTCATATAATTTTTACCGAAGTTATCCTGAAAGCCTGCTTTATGAAGGAAGTCATATTTTCCATAAGTTGCCAGGACTTCATCGCGCCACATATCAGTATAATTTTGCACATATTGAGTTTGATCGTAGTCCTCTTCATAAGCATCCTGCGTTATATAATGATCTCGAATCAAATCAGCGATGGCCAGACGGAATTGTTTGGCGAATTCCCGATTACTATTGATATCCTTGCTTCTAAATACGAGAGGATGAGAAAGGAGTTCTTCTCTAAAATCTGCTACTGTCCACTCTTCTTCACCAATAGTAAAAAACACACGATCATTGAAGGAATTTAGTTCATTCCCAAGGCTATCCGACAATTCCTGTTCAATATTTTTACCCCACATTGCATTACTAAGGCCTTCCTTCTTTTTCTCCTGCGAGATAGAATAAATTTGGGAAAATATTCGAGCTGCTTCGCTAAAAGTCTCTCTATTAAATTGCATTGACTTTCCAGCCATAAGTTCATGAACATATTGGGCATAAATATCTTTTGCTTTATTATGAGTTAGTTTTTTTTCTACATCGCTATATCGAATACGACTCTGTTTTCCTGACATTGCCATTCGATAATGGATACTATCAATTTGCATGACTACATAATTTTTATCATGGGTTTCCTGAGGGCCAATTATATCACCAGATTTTATTGATTCGGAATCCTTATTAAAAAGAGCAGTATGAATAACATCATCTTTACTGGTATTAAATTTTACCTCCATTTTTGGAATCCTGATTTCACCTTGATTGGGAAGGCTTTCCAAAACTTTGCGGAAATTGTTGCCATGTTGAGCCAGTTCGTCCATAAAATCGTCAGCAATCCTCCTGGTTGGAAAATTAAAATATTTGACATAATATTTTCTTCCAGCAATTCTATATACTTTTTTAACCTCATTAGAATCCAGATCCACCTTTTGACTACCTTTGTGAAAATAATGGAATCGCCGCATGGCCTGTTCCTGTCGTCCTTGAATATATTTTGCAAGATGGCTACCTT
>DATGCI010000220.1:0-2265 GCA_035312185.1 bacterium | reverse complement strand
AAAAAGCGACCGTCCTAGTCCATTATCCCAAATCAGGCAAAGGCGATCAAGGCTGCTCCCGCTACAATCAGGACACCACCCAGAAATCGTTCCCTGATATTTTTTTCATCAAAAATGAATTTACCATACAAAACAGCAAATAAAAGACTGAATCTTTTGATGGAGATCATGTAGGAGACATTGATCTTGCTGATAGCGGTGAAATGGGAGAGCGCCATAAAGGCCATAGCCAGGCCAATACCCAGTTTGATCTTAGAATGACCGAAAATCTTGCTGACTTTGCCCCGGGATTGATAGATCACAAAGGGGGTGTAAACAGCGGCCAATAGCGAAAAATAGGTAACGGCCATGAACAAGGGTGAGGAATGCTGAATTGTGATCTTGGCCATATTGACAGTGAAAGCGTAGATTATAGCGACGAAAAACATGAGAAAGGAGCCTTTGTACTGGAAAATGGCTTTGAAGGGTGCCAGCCAACCATATTTTCTGGTATCGAGACGCAAAGTATAGGCGCCGACTGAGACCAGCAAAATGCCTATTAACCCGACTGCTGAGACCTGTTCACCTAAAATAAAAAAGGAAAAAAGTAGTGAAAAGATAGGGGTCAAACCTAAATAGGGAACGGTCAAAGATAGTGGCGCAATTTTGATGGCTTTCATGAAGAGATAGGTGGCGACAAAATCGAAAACTGTACAGGTTACCAGAGCGTACCAAAAAATATTATCGAGAGTAGGAATTTCGATAAAAAAAAGCAAAGGCAGAAGAAAGGGTAAGGCATAGGCTTCTCGCACCCAGGCTAATGCAAGAGGCGGTGTATGACGAGAGGCTTTTTTGCTCATAGCGTCTGCACTTGCAAAAGAAAATCCAGAAAAAATGGTCACAAAATACCAGAACACATCAACTCCTGTTTATAATTCGGCCTCAAATTTAAGAGTTTTAAGCAAGATTTATAATGGATTTTCTCTGATTTCTACTGTGATTATTTCATCAGGATCATTTTTTTCTGTTCAACAAACTTTTGTGAGCCATTATCCATTGATAATCTATAGATATAAATGCCGCTAGGTTTGTTTTCAGCCTGCCATAGGCTTTTATATTGACCTGGCTTTTGATAATTATCAACGAGGGTAGCCACTTTTTGTCCTAACAGATTGAATATTTCCAATCGGACCTGACCTTCTGCTGGAATTTGATAAACTATGGAAGTTCTTGGATTGAAGGGGTTGGGATAATTTTGCCGAAGCCGGAATTCCTTCGGGCGATCCGTTCCAGATTGACTGGCAATTGCCACCTGATCTTCTCCGTAAACAAGTCCCAGCTTAGGGCGAAATTTTTGAACATCATATTCGGAAGAATAAAACACTTTAGTACCATTTTCTGTTGAAGGTTGCGGCTCTTTTAAAAGCACGCCAAAATTACTGTCAGGTTTGTTGATCCAGAATTTGACAAAGTCTGTCACATCCCAGCGTAAATTTGTCCCAGCAGTGCCGCCAACATTGACCAAATCTGAATAATCTGGATAATAATCACCCCCTTGAGTTTGCCAATCTTCCTGATTAAATCTAGCATGGGTCCAGGTTACTTCTCCATCACTAGCATAATTTCCATCAATATGATTGCCGGTATTTCCTTCCTGCCAATTGGTTGTTATTCGATAACTGGCAATTGGTTTTTGAGGTGTTCCATTTCTGGTGCTAGCCAAAGTCAAAATAAGTTCGGCTTTTTTCAACGAATCGATTTTACTGCTTATAGAATGCAGATCGAATTTCACCAGTGCATGCTTATCGTCGTCACCTTCTCCATCTCCGTCATGATCCAGGTCTCCTGCAAAACGACAACATTCAAAAAATTCATATCCCCCCATATTGTTGTTGGGTTGGTTCTCGCCAATATGAGTCTCAGAGCATCCGGAGTAATTCACCAAACCATTTTGTAAAGCCCAGGTGTACTCTCCAAAAGGTTGATAGGCTAGATACAAACTAGTATCGGATAATATATTTTGATTGAAAGAAGTATCAGCGATATTTTGGATATTGAGTTTGTACTCCTGATCTATTTCAAGATCACTACAGTTCATATTCACAGTGCGCTGATCGTTTTCCAGATTTATGGAATTAATCGTAAGATTAGGGTCAAAGGAATAGGAATCAATGCTTTCGGCTTGATCTGTTTGGACAGCTTCATCAAAAACCAATTGAATACTGTTTTGGTCGAGTACTGAAACTGTATCAACAGCAGGCGGACTAGTATCTTCGCCCTTGGTTA
>DATGCI010000219.1:0-2968 GCA_035312185.1 bacterium | reverse complement strand
CATTTTCAACTACAAGTCCGGTTAATTTATAATAGTAGGAGCCACCTTCTTCGACATTTTGGTCGGTAAAAGTTGTCAAAGAGTCATCCATTTCTGCATAAAGATGATCGGCATCAAGAGGCACGCCACTGGCTGTATGCCTGTATAATCGCAAGTTTACCAGCTGACCACTAATTGGCTGAGGTCGCTCCCAGGCCAGATTGATAGTGCCATCTGAATTGGACGAGGCTGATAAATTGGCAAAATTGGTAAACATTGTAATAAAAAAGGAATACATGGTTCGAGAGGTATCAAAAGGAGCGGTCAGATCATTGCTACCATCAGAAGCAAACAGATAATAGTCAATAGAAGTGTTCAAATTCTGACCGGGAATGTCAGCCTGAAAAGTATCCTGCGAACTATTGGTCATAGATAATTCTGTAAAAGTATTGCCACCATCAGTAGAATAATAACAAAAAGCCTCATTAATAGAATTACCCTGAGGACTATAAATTTTAGCCTGAACTGAGTAAGGCCCTGTGGTGTTGTTTGTGGATTGAAGTTGTTCATGCTGGATGACCAGATGATGAAAATAGGATTCCGCTCCAATATCTGAAACAGTGCCATCACTTGAGGAGGAATCCGGATAACCAGCATTGACCAATGGCGAATTACCCATAGGTTCAAGATAGAGCGAATCCTGAGGATCGTGGGAATAAAAAAGCGGATTTTCACTAATATTCCAGTAAATATCACATTCTGTATCATTGTTATTGGTAGTGGCAAAATTACCAATCTGAGACGGAAGATCGGTTCCACTAAAATTAGTTGAAATATTATAGAGATTGTTATACTGACATTGATTTACTGTAGAATTGATCTCCATACCTGTGGAAAAATCTTCTATATGATTATTACGCAGAATGGGATTGGAATTGTTATTGACCAGAATACCCGTTCCCTGGTTATCACCCACTATTGTATTTTTAAAAATGTTAGGATTGCTGTTATTATTGGCCTGAATCCCGTATTCACTATCGACCTGGATTCTGTTCCTATTGATCAAGGTATTGGAAGCCGAGCTAATATAAATTCCCCGATCAGTATTGCGAATATCAACATTTTGAACTGTATTGTTGCTGCCATTCAAATAGATAGCTTCGTAATCATTGTTGCTATTGGGCGACTCAATAATACAATCTTTGATAGTCAGGTCATGACCATAGATACCGCGGGTCCGATCTCCCAGTACTAGAGTATCATTCAAAATTATATTATCAGAACCATAGATGGCAGTAGATTCATCATAATTATCTTCATCATACATTCGACTGGTTACCTCTATATAATTATTCTGGATAAGAGAATTGTCAACGCTGCGAAAGGCTGAGGCCTCATTATAATAATCATGTTTTATTATGACTGTATTATCAAGGAAAATATGCCCGGAACCATAGCAAAATCCATACCAATAACTATTATCCCCATTCTCAGCAGTTATCTCTATATGGTTATTTTCAAAATAAAAATTATTTGTACTATTCAGCCTAAAAGCATAAATGCTACTTAGTTCCCCTTTTGCAAAAAATAAATTATTCAAAACACTATCACCCTCACTATCTTCAAGATAGTATCCATAATTACCACCGTTATAATTTTCGCCCTCCATACTTATTTGATTACCAATAATTTTGCAATTATCTGAACTCTGGAGTCTTAGGCCAACGTCCAAATAATCTCCAGATATAGAATTATAGCGAACTACAGCATTGTCAGAATCATAGGCATCAATGCCATAACCATTACACCGACCGGTTACAATTGTATTGCTGTCACAGACCATACCGTCAGAATATTTTATATACATTCCCGATCCGGAGCCGTCAGTGCTCTCCAGATAATTACCTATATAGGTTCCCTGAGTCTCAGCATAGGGAGTATAAATCAGCCAGGGACCGGCGACTTTGATATTATTATAGCTTATGTTGGTTTTGCCATAGCAATTACTGTTTTCATTATCGCCCAGTTTTACACCATAGGCATCAACATGCAAATTATCAAAACGGCTATTGGTGATTGTCATTTCTCCGGACTGACTGCCATGGCCATTAATACCATTAGAAGCATATTCATAGATGACGTGGTCAACGAGCGACATAGGAGAATCATTGATATAGATACTGCCCCAATCAGCAGGCATAGGCACGGATTGATTGGAAGTAAAGACAATCGAATCATCTGGCGCCCCATCAGCGATCAAGTAGCCTGACACTGTCAGTGATTGGCCGGCATTGAATTTTACTTTTGTGCCCGGGTTAATAGTCAGCATATTTCCGGTCTGCACATAGATACTATCAGTGACTACATAAATATTATCAGAAGCCCATTCACCATGCACACTGCCCTGAACATAGACAACTGTGCCTACTGGCATACTTACATTTTCCAGAACAATATTTTCATCAAAAAACTGATCAGGAATTTCCTGAGGTTGAAAGCCATCTTTAGTGAAATGAACATTATAGATTCCTACTTCCAGATTTTTTGTATAAGACCCATCTGATCCAGTATAGGTACTGTCTTGAATAGCAGAAGGGGAAACAGCTTCAAAAAGCACTTTAATATTACTATGATCACTCTCGCCTTCTAGAGCTACTTTTCCAGAAACATTTATAGTCTCTGCCAAAGCCACTTCAACAAGAAAAGCCAGAATAAAAATTATGATTGAATTTTTGTTAATTGTTCCTTGCATTTTATGCTCCCTTTTTACTTATCATTGGGCATATTATTTTGCTTTCATTACCCTCTATTCTCTTTGGGATAATTGTTTAAAGCTTTGCTCCATTTCTTCATGAAATTTGATAAAATACTGTTTCCCACTAAAGTATTGCAGAACCTCATTTCTTTGGATAGGAATATTACTTCCATTCAAAAAATATTGATAGGAACTCCAGGGATAAGTTTGATAAGATTGATCAACATTATGATA
>DATGCI010000218.1:0-6900 GCA_035312185.1 bacterium | reverse complement strand
TGGGTTATGAATAGATTATTGAAAGTTAAATTATTAATATTTGTATTAGTAATTTTTCAATTTACTCGAGCAGAAACAAGTCAAATTACAAACTTTGATGAATTAATAACGGTTTTAAAAAAGGGCGAAATTGTACGAGTTATTATTGAGTATGGAAAATGTCAGTTGATCTCGGATAATGAAATCCAGTCTCGATCACCTCAAGCTATTGGTGGTATGACTATGGAAACTTTTGAATACTTTGCGGAAAATGCTCTGGGAGGCAATCAACCCTTCGTAGTTAGTTCGGAAAATAAATTGATCGCCAATCCCAAAGGCAGCGGCTATGTTTATAATTATGGTAAGGTGCGAGTTGATAAAGATGGAAAAGTAAAAATAACAGTCCGTTATATTGATCCCAAAACCTATGAAAATAAAATGGATGAAAGTTTTTATACTGAAATTAATAATGGGAAAAATCAAGGTGCAGCCACTTTTTATTATTCCAAATAATTCAACTATATTCCTTCCACCATACCATCCAAACATCCAGGCATCCAGACATCCACCAATAACCCAAACAGGAACCAATTATGAATAAACAGAAAATATTAGAACAATTAAAAAATAAACTTATCGTCTCCTGTCAGGCTGAAAATGATGAACCGCTCGGCAGACCTGAAATCCTGGCAGCGATTGCAGAAACTGCAGTTATGGGAGGTGCTGCAGGAATTCGAGCTTGCTATCCTGAAAATATTTCCGCTATAAAAAAGGCAGTTGATGTCCCTGTAATTGGAATTTATAAGAAAGAATATCCCGATTCCCAAGTTTTCATCTCTCCCACTATCAAGGAGAATTTGGAGATTGCCAAAACCAATCCAGAAATAATCGCTCTTGATGCAACGGACCGCAAACGTCCTCATAATGAAAAGCTAACGGATATTATTAAAGAATTACGGGCTAATTTTGACGGGCTTCTTATGGCCGATATTGACACTCTTGATAATGGATTAAAAGCAGCAGAATTGGGATTTGATCTAATTGGTACCACTCTTTCTGGCTATACTCAGGCTACTCGTTCTAGAGCGATTGACTATCAACCCGATTTTAAATTAATCCAAAATCTTATTGATGAATTAAATGGAAATATTCCTGTAATTGCGGAAGGAAGGATCTGGAATCCCGAACATGCTTGCAAAATTATGAATATGGGCGTTCATTCAATTGTAATTGGTTCAGCAATCACCCGTCCGCACCACATAACCCGCCGATTTATCAAAGCAATGAATTAATGAAATTTTTTCATGTATACTGGTCTTTTCTTAATTACTCACTATCTTTCAAATAATCTAAAATTCCTTTATAAATTTTATGAGCCATTTTACAGCGAAATTCCTGTTGGGCTAATTTTTCTTCATCCTCAGCATGAGATAAAAAAGCTTGTTCAACAAGGATAGAAGGCATTTCAGTGATTCGAATGACTTTGTAATTGAAAGAGCCTACCATTCCAAATTCCTCAAGGTCCAATTCCAGTAAGCGCTTATACACTTTGTCAGCAAAATTAGACCATAAAGTATTATTATAATATGTACTTGTACCTTCAACTCGTAAATATCCTCCGCCACCGGCATTGGCATGGATGCTGATAAATAAATCGGCATCGGAATTGCGAACAATATCTCTTTTGTCAGACAAGAACATAGAAGTATCCGTTTTTCTTACTTGCAATATTTGGGCGCCTTTGGTACGTAGAGTATCAGCAAGTTTATGAGCCAAATCCAGATTGAGTTTTTTTTCCTGAATACCAGACAAGCCAATAGCCCCGTAGCTTTCACCACCGTGTCCTGCTTCAAGCGCAATTTTGAGACCTTTTAGAGGTTGTTTCTTATCATCACTGATTTTAGGGGGATGTTTGAGGCTGAATTCCAGCATATTTCCCCTCCTTTTCAGATCGTATCCCCAGATCCTTGACTTTTTTAAATTAACATATATTTTATAGACTTCCGGACCAGTTTGCTCCCAGGTGACTTTTTCAATATATTTGCGACCAGTTCTGTGAGTTAGCCAGGTACTACTGGATTTCACTCCATAAAGAGCGATTACAATCCGATTTTGTTCTGGCTGAGGATAAACAGCATAGGGCACTGGCTCAGGATAAGGAATATGCAAAACATCACTGGAATCAGTAGTATCGCACAGCATTGACCGAATATAATAGAAAGGTTTATCTGTTTCAGATGGCATTTGTTTGACATATTCTTCTTCAATAATTCCCTCCTGATTTTGGGACAGATCAATTTTATAATAGTTACCGATCTTGCCTTTAGTTTTTAGGATTACACCAGGTGGATATTCAGTTATAATAGGCACACCGAGACGAATTTTAGCCATACTATATTCCAGCAAGGAATTTTCCTCAGTTGTTTTTACTAGAGGAAATTTATATTTTGGTTTTGCTGATAAAATTATATCCGTGGGAAAAATTTTATTTCTGTTTTTTTCAGGAGAACGGAGACCGAGTTGGAGCTTATATTTCTGACCTTTCTTCAATTTTTTAAAAGGTAAGGTAACTTTATAATTACTGAAATCAGAAAAATCCTCTCGCTGACAAATTAATTTGATATTTCCCGGTTCCAATTTAATATAGCCTTTTTGTGCCTTTGATCCCTGAAATTGAATTCGTAGATAATCCTCTGGAGTGAGAGTTACATCGGCTCCTGGCTGAATTGTTTCCTCATTAACCCAGAGGGGATATTTAGGATGAGGTTTAGCAGGTTCATATACAAATTGGCGTTCATAAAAAGCACTATTAGAATCCTGATCAACAATTTTAGCCCGCACCCTATTTTTGCCTTTATCAAAAGCGACAGTATCAAAGAAGACTCCAGTTTGATAAACATGAGCAGTATCCTGATTTATCCAGGCCCGGGAGCTAGGATCTGTTTTAAATAAAAATTCAAAAGCGGAGCGGTTTGTCTTCCGCAGTGGATAATTGCGCATTTCTACCCATGGGGACTGTTTTTTTGCTGTACTATCAGTTAATATTGTGTATTCATAGGGAATTTTCCAGAATCGTGTTAACAATTTCACGGAATCATATTCAGTTGCCAGATACATACTATCACCAACCATATCATATAGAAATCCGATTTTACCTTCGCTATCAGTTTTCTTCAATTTTTCCTTGTTTATATAGACATCCTGCCCTGCCTTAGTTTGGGGTAATAAATTTTTGACATCAAGCGAAAATATCTGTTCGGGATGGGTTCTTTTCAAATTATTAGGAAGAGGAACTGAAGTCGGATAAATTATATTTTTTACTATCTCCATTTTATGATTTTTTTGAGCACCTATAGCGAACATAACTGTTCCCTCTCCCTCATTTTCTCTTACGAATTCAATTTGCCGGGCAATTTCACCTTTTTCCATCCAGCCATTTTTGAGAATTATTCCAGGATAGATTTTTTTGTAATTGTCAGTGCGGCTTTTGAAATCCAACCAGAGATCATCGAAATTTGGAAGCGGATCATTCAAATCCCAGTAAACCATTGGAACTATAAAATCCATAATTCCTCTATCCAGCCAATCAATGGCATCCTGAAAATAGCGGGAATATCCAGAATTGAATTTAGCATATTCTGGAATATCCCTGGTTTTATAAAGGCCCCAGGTAGCCGCCGAATTAACCAGATAAGGCTTTATTGTCATTGCTTCAGCAACAACTCCCTCTACAAGGTCAGTAAGTGTTTTACGTGCCCAATCTGACTTTGTGATAGGATTCCTGAGACTGTCTTTGCGAAATTCTTGAAGTGTATATGGGTCATTAAGATATTTTCTACCGGGATAGCGAATCCGATCAAAATGCAGACCATCAATATCATAGGTTTTAACAAAATGGCGGATCACCTTTTTGAGATAAGTTTTTACTTCAGGAAGAGCAGGATTTTGGTAATAGTACTCGTTCCGCTGCATAGGCTTTCCATTCTCCTCAAAACACACCCAGCTTTTTTCAGATTCAACATTTGGTCCATGTTTATAATAAAGATGGTCTTTATCCTGAGGTGGCTTGTCTTCATTCCAGAGGGGAAGCAAATTAATATAAGCATAAAATTCCAGTCCATTTTCATGGGCTTCCTGAATAGCCAATTTCACAGGATCAAAACCAGGATCCTGATGTCCCACTAATTTCGACCAACTTTCAAAAGGTGAAGGATATAGAGTTTCGGCCTGGCCTCGGACCTGAAAAAAGACAGCATTAAAATTGGCATTCCCCAGTTTATCCATAATCTTAATTATTCTGGACCGTATTGTATCGGGATTTTGATGAGTCCAATTAAAACGGGTTACCCAGGCTCCTCTTAATTCCTGATCAATTTGCTTGATTGGTTTTTCTGGTAATTTTTCTACTTTAATGAATTCTTTAACAATTCCACAACTTGAAAATAATATAATAGTAACCACTAACAATAACTTGACCTTACTCATTCCAAACTCCAGTTTTATTGCAAAATTAATTATTATGCTTCATCCATATCAACTTCTTCTGAAAGATGGCGAAACCAAAAGAAGTAAAGTCCTGTAGATAACCCTAAAAATACTATCAAAAGAATAAAGAATAGATCCCAGCGACGCATAATTATCATCATAATAGTTAAAAACATTGACAATTGCCAGGGCACAGCAAAAATAATTGCAATTATATCTCGTTTATTCTCGGCATTGATTTGCTCCATTTTATGTTCAGGAATTTTTTTGCGAACTCGATCCCAGAAGCCAAAAGGTCGAGTTTGTTTATAAAATTTTGTCAAAACCGAATCACTGGTAGGCTGAGTCATGTAGGACCCCATCAGAGTAAGAAAAAGTGAGATGCCGCTTGTTAAGCCAAAAGCGCCATATTCTGGAATATCAGGAAGCACTAATTTTTGAACAATTGCTGCAATCATACCGCCCAGTGTGCCAAGAGCAAAGCCAATTCCATTCAATCGCCACCAATACCAGCGTAAAAGTAAGGGAATTATCAAACCAGCACCAATACTCATTGTGATCCAGCCCCAGATTTCATTAATGTTTTCTATTGCAAGGGTAAGAAAAAGACCGATCAATATCATTATTGCGGAAGCTGCTTTACTATGTAACATCAATTTTTTATTAGAAGCATTGGGATTGATAAAAGCCTGATAAATATCTTTCACCCAATAAGACGCTCCGGAATTGACCACCGAATCAAAAGTTGACATACCAGCTGCCATCAAGCCTGCTACTACAAGACCTTTCAATCCCATTGGAACCAAATTATTAATCACGACTGGTAATACGCTTTCAGGATCCTGAATTGCCTGCCCCTGCTCTACTCCCATCGAAATTCCCATAATAGCAATTCCGGCTACAAAAGGCCATCTCAAAGAAAGCAGAAAAGTCCAAAACATGGAAAGTAATCCAGCCTCCCGATCACTACGAGTTGCAAAAAAACGCTGAATCATATATCCACTCGTTCCGGCACTGCCTTCAATTACAGTCTTAATTAAATAGAAAATTATAGCCAGACCAAACAAATTATAAATAGAATAGCTTGTGTTCTCAGGAAAATTAAGTTTCCATTTGGGCAAGAAATTTGTCCACTCCTGGCGAGTCGTTTGAATAGCCTGATAGCCTCCATCGTCAAGAGGTACAGATATTGAAAATGTCTCGGGTAGATTAAAATGGAGCATAGCAATAACACAAATTGTTATAATTGTAAAAAAGATGAGAACTCCTTGAAAAACATCAGTCCAAACCACACCATACAATCCACTAGCCACTGTGTATATCATAGCCAGAAAAATCATTATAGAAGCTGCCCAAAAGCGAGGTGGTAAACCCCATAAAGCCGGAAGACCTAAAAATTCTCCTACAAATTTACCAGCGCCAACAGCAAAATAGGTAACAATAGCAATGGAACTTATCAGAACGGAAATGGCTGCAATTAAACGGGCTAAACGCCCCTGAAATCCATTCCCAAAACGTAATTTCATCCATTCTGCCATTGTCATAGCTCCAGATCGGCGGTTCCATTTCCCCATAAAGATCATCAGAAATGCCATAATCAAAACTATGCCACCACGAATTTCAACAAAAAATCCCATAGCGCCCATTGCGTAAATAAAGGCCGTATTGATCATAGTTCCGCTGATATCCAGATTAGAAGCCATGCCAGAAGCTCCCAAAACCCACCAGGGCAATTTTCGGTCACCTAAAAAGTAATTATCAATATCTTTCGAGGCCTTCCTCTGAAAATAAAGACCAATTAAAACCATGCCGCTCAAATAAACCACAATAATTGCATAATCAAGTAGTGTCATCTAAAACGCACCTTAAAATTGTTTGTTAAGAACAAAAAATGAATAAAGATAATTTTACCAATCCAACTTTTTTCTGCGAGTATCACAGGCCTGACATGTTCCTCGAGGGCAGAGTAATTCTTGAGTAGATTTTCGAAAAAATTTCAGACCAGAATTATAAAGCTTTTGAATCGATATAAAATAGCCTGTTAAATTTTTATAATTGAATGGTACTGTAATTCCTTTCTCAAGTAAATAGTTTTCAAAATTTTTAAAGGATTTACTACAGCCTGGTATGTTTTTTAACTTTTGCTTTCCATTCTTAGAAACACCGATTTTTTCGACATTCATGTAATCCCAGGGTGAAATATCAGCCCAGGGAACTTCGGCAACCACTTCCAGATAATGTCCATAGCTCAAAGCAGTAAAATCAACTCCGAGTAAAAGGACATAAGAATTGGCTTGATTGGTTAGCCAGTCCAGAACACTATTTTTCCCTAATGGACTGGATGGCGAATTATTTTTATCAATTCTCCTTGCTGCTTTTCCCCACAAAGAGAATGAATGAGTTGGCGAGGAAGTGCGAATTACATTTTCTGAATTG
>DATGCI010000217.1:0-2449 GCA_035312185.1 bacterium | reverse complement strand
TTAAAACAATTTACTCAACTGGATCAAATATCCAGATGAATAGAGAGCCAATTGGGAATTTTATTAATTCTAGTAATAATCCTTCATTTATAGAAAAAAATGGTATCAGGTTAGGGTGTTTTTGAAAAGAAGCCGGGGTGGAGCAATACTCGGTATTTTTGACGGCCGGAGTATGACCGCTTTCAAAAAGAACCTGGGAATTGGAAAATTTATCAATGATATTACATCCGATTCATCTATAATCTATATTGCTATTCAGGATGTTGATGGAATTATTGCTGGTTCCCGGCAACTAGATTATTTATCTGCGATTAATTATGACTCCTTTCTGCGAAGTGTTTATATTGATAAATCTTTCAACTATCGTGTTACTGAATATAAAGATAGTCCGGTTTATGAATCAGTGATGCCCTTCAATGTTCTTGATACTTATTATGGGATAATAAGAATTGGGCTCAGTTATGAACCGCTGCAAAATGTCAAGAATGCAGCCTTGCGGAATCTTTTTATTCGCTTGATAATTCTATCGGTGATTGGTTTTATTGTCCTGAGCTATACAATGTCCCGGAATACTGTAGAAAGTTTGCAAAAGGAAAAAGAGCGGATGACCCGCGAAGTATATGATCTGCAGAAAAACCTGCGGGAAAAAGAAAAGCAAAATGCCATTTATCAACTGGCGGCCGGTATAGCTCATGAGATTGGCAATCCTCTCAATGCCCTTTCTTTAAATGTGCAAAGGCTCCATCGTAGATTATCAGATAGCGATAATAAAAATAAACGTATGCTATCATTGATCAAAAGTGAAGTGAACCGAATTGACAAGATTATTAAACAGTTTCTCAATTTTTCTAAACCTCTACCATTAGAAAAAGCGCAGATAAATATGACTGAACTGATTAATGAAATTGTGGAAATATATGAAGAAAGATTAAAAGAAGAAAAAATCACCCTGGAGTGGAAACCAGAGAAAGATATTTATGTTGAAGCCGACTGGGAGAAGATTAAGCAAAGTTTGATCAATCTTCTAGAAAATGCCATTGATGCTGTCGATGAAAACGGTGAAATCCGAATTAATCTAAAACGTGAGAATGGGCAAGTTAAACTGAAAATTGCTGATAATGGCAGGGGTATCGAGGAAAGTGCGCTTTCCAAAATATTCAATCTTTTCTTTACCACTAAAGATGAAGGCACAGGAATAGGTCTTTCCCGGGTTTACAAGATCATTCAAAATCATGGTGGCGAGATCCGGGTTGATAGTAAATTAGGAAAAGGTACAACTTTTTCTATTAATTTGCCAAAAAGTTAGGAGCTGGGATGTTATCTGTTTGTGTAATCGACGACGATAAATCGCAACGAGAAGTATTAAAAGACTTCCTTACTGATTTAGGATGTGAAGTGCGGACTTACAATAGGGGAGATGCCTGTCTTGAAGCCATAAAAAAGCGCAATACTGATGTTGTGATTACCGATTATAAGATGCCCGGTCTTTCAGGTATAGAGACTTTGGAGAAAATCAAACAGATCAATCCCCAGATTCAAGTCATAGTTGTGACTGCCTACGGTACAATTGAAAATGCTGTCAAAGCTATGCAACTCGGTGCCTGGGATTACATTAGTAAGCCTATTGAAATGGATGAACTAGAAATAAAACTGAATCGAATAAAAGAGCACAAAACTCTTCTCAAAGAGAATGAACTGCTAAAAGAAAAAATGGAACTTTTGACTCCGGAAACGGAGATCATCTATCGCAGTAAAAAAATGGATGAGATAATTAATCTGATCGGCAGAATCAGTAATCGAAGGTCGTCCGTACTTATTCAGGGCGAAACAGGTACAGGAAAAGAGTTGATTGCCCGTACAATTCACGACCTTTCAGATCGCAAGGATGAAAATTTTGTTGCTGTTAATTGTGCAGCCATACCTGAAAATCTTTTTGAAAGTGAATTGTTTGGCCATGAAAAAGGCGCTTTCACAGGTGCTGATAGCCAGAGAAAGGGAAGATTTGAAATTGCCAATAAAGGCACTCTTTTTCTCGATGAAGTAGGAGAAATTCCACTCAATATTCAGGTTAAAATGCTGCGAGTCTTGCAGGAGAAAGAATTTCAGCGCCTGGGTTCATCAGAGACTATTTCAACAGATGTGAGGATTGTGGCAGCTACTAATCAGGATTTGAAAACTATGGTTGATGAGGAAAAATTCAGGGCTGATTTTTATTTTCGTCTGAATGTAATTCCTATCCAGATTCCACCGCTCCGGGAAAGAAAAGAGGATGTCCCCGTTCTCGTTGATCATTTTATTGAAAAACATTCTCATGGAGATCAAGATGTGAAAGCTATTAGTACTGAAGCTCTTGATCTTTTGCTCAAATATGAATTTCCAGGAAATATTCGCGAATTGGAAAATATCATAGAAAGAGCAGTTAGTTTGGTTAGAGGATCTACAATAACTT
>DATGCI010000216.1:0-3359 GCA_035312185.1 bacterium | reverse complement strand
CGTAGATGCCGGGATTTTATCCTGTTTTTTAGTATTCCAGTAAACAGTTGTACCAAAGAAATCTCTGAGATTGAGTCCAAGATGAATATCACCTACATTGTAAATTCCAAAAAGACGTCTGCCACTGATTTTAACTCCTGTACCCAGATCCATTCCTAAGCCAGCGCCTTTATTATCAGCCAGTTGCTTGCGCAGAATTTTTAGATTTAAACCAATTGGAATTCTGAGATCAAAAGCAGCATATTTCCACCCTAGAAAAATTTTCTTCTTTAATAATTGAGCCAGGGAAATATAGATAGCTTCTTCGCGATCCTGAAAAGTTTTTAGAGGACTATTTGATAAACTGATAACTGAATCTCTTCGAGTCTGCTGGTCGGGTACTTCCGAGAGTATATCCGGTCTGTAGATTAAATCATCTACTTGAAATCTTATCCAACTAATGGTCATTGAAGTTTGGGGCTGTTCCCAGACAGGAAAGGATAATCCCAGATAATTGTGATCAGCAAGTCCAAATTGAGAAGTATACATCAGTCCCAGACGAATTTGATTCTGATAGGCCAGGCCAGCTGGATTGCTCAAAAATGCGGTTTCAGTTTTGTCCAGGGCACCCAGACTATTTCCCAAGGCAATAGCTCGGGCACTAACTCCCGTTCTCAAAAAACTGTCAGCATATTCTCCGCCCTTAATAATCGAGAATAAAGTTGCAATAATTATTAATATGTGTTTTAATTTTTTCATCGTGATTTTGCTATTTTACCAATTGAAGTTTTCGTTTTATCGTCTTTCTTTACATATATTTTGTAAAAATAAACACCATTAGCAAGATAATTCCCATTTCTATCCATCCCATCCCAGGTAACTTCATGATAGCCGCTATTCCGCAGATCTGTACCTGAACTGAAATAGGAGGTATTATCAATTGTTTTAATTAACTTGCCAGAAACTGTGTAAATCTTAATTTTTAGTTTATCGACGCGCTTGCTTAACTCATAAATAAATGTTGTTTGCCGCTTAAAAGGATTGGGAAAATTGCCATAATCACGAAGCTGAAGACGATCACTAACTGTAAAAATAATCTCATTTTCTGTTTGATTTCCAGAAGCATCTTCGAGAATAACTTTCAAAGAATGGTCACCATATTCCAGGGTTGGGCGAAACTGGGCTGTTACATAATTTCCACTTGGAATGGTGTCTGGAATGTTGAAGTCATCAAATTGGACCTGATCATTATCCAGAAAAACCTTTAAACCATCAGAAGTGAATTTGACGCCATTTTTATCTTCACCAATTATAGAAATATTGGGACGCTGAGAAATATAGGAGGCGTCAAAAAATTGTTTTCCATCTACACTGAGTTCTAGATTGGGCGATATATTATCCTGAGAATTTATCACAGCAAATTTTCCAGACTGGGAAAAATCGCCTGCCAATTCTCCTGAAAAATTTTGTGAAGTCAACCAGAGCCGCAAATCATCAGACCAGCGGGATAGGGAACCGTTATTGGTCAGTGTATCGCTCAGGCCGTTGAATTCAACATGAAAATCTTTGGCTAGTTCTGACTCAGAAATTTCAACCTGATAGCAATAAGTAGAACCGATTGGTAAAACAGAGAAGTCAGGTTGGGAATTATTATCAATATTTATAGAAACGGATCTGATTTTTATTGCTGCAGAATCGGTTACACTTCCAGGCGGAAAATAAATTGAAAATGTATCATCAAATTCAATTGTATCATTTTCTTGACCGGAATAGGAACTGCCAAAGTCAGGTAAGATTGGGAAAGTATTGATTCCAATCGAAATTGTATCGGAGATATTATTACTCTCATTGGATTCTATAATATCATTTTGGGGGTCAATTTCAGCGACGAACTTTCGCTGGCCTTCTCCAAGAATGCCTGGGACGAACAATTCATTATCTATATTAGGCAAAATATTAAAATTATCACTACCAAATATTCTATCATCTTCATCTGTTATATTCAATTTAACATTTTTAATAGTATCCTGACTGCTGGACTGAACAATTGCTAATAAACCCGGAAAATTTTGATAAACTTGCTGAATATCAGATATACGGAGATCAGGTTCTCTTTTAATCTGGATTGTATAAACTACACTCTCGGTCGTTCTTCCCTGGCTGGAAACGGCCATGAATTTAAGTGCAATAAGTCGTCCGGGAGTCGATGAAGTGAAAGGCTCCTTTAAACTATAGGCGGCTTTTTCACTGGAATAATGCATTTCAAGTGTATCGGTATTAGCTGAACTCTGAAAACTGCTAATATGTTCTATTCCGTTTTCATCAAGATAGGCGTAAACATTGGCAGTATCAATTAAACAGAAAATATTTTGAATATCATCATGATTTATATTAATATGAAATTGAGTTTCTTCATTTTTGCGAGGTTCTTCCGGAATATTTTCAAATCCATAGAATTCCTCACCCCTGATATTAAAAGCAGTATAGCCTGCAGCCCCTTCATCATATTCAGAATTATGAAAGTAATAATTAAAATATAGTTCTTCCGTAGAGATAGTATCGGGGAGTAAGATCTCAGTTTCAAACTGGTTTTTGTCTATTTGATAATGGGATGGATTAATTGGGATTTTATATTTACCAGGATTGTAAAGGTTGAGATATCCCTGGCCATTATCAAAAGGTAGGGTTCCTGATAATTTAACATTTTCACCGGGAGCAGGGTCACTTTTATTTGTAGTCAAATTAAGGCTGGAGCGGGCGGTTGGCAGTTGTACTGTTGGGTCACCAAGCAAATTGTAGGTATAAACCATTGATTTTTTAAGATAACTAAAATAATCATTAGCAGTAAAATAGACAATTTTACCAATATTAATTGCATCACCGACCCGCATTCCTGGTTTAAAGAGCTGTTCATAGATTTCAGTACTTAACAAGTAATCATTCTTAATCCAGCCCACACTGGATGCACCTAGCAATCCAATAGTACCACCATTCTCTAGCAATAGTAAATATTCTCCCAGACCGGTCATATTGGCAAAATCACCGGTAAAGCAGGTCATACTCGTGATAAAGGGAAGCCTATCTCTATTATCTAAAAGTGGGAGGTGATCAGTTGTAAACAATCCTTTGTCAGCCCAAACTGCGCCTCCACCATGCCCGTAAAAATTAATTGTTGCTAGACCAGAGTTAAACTGATTGATCAAACTGTCCGAGCCGCCCCAATAAGGTGTGTTCTGAGAAGAGGGATTGATGAAAATGCGATTAGGATTAACCTCTTTTGGTATATGTCTTTTTATTATATAATCGGACTGGATTTTAAAAGCATCTTCATAACCAGCAATGAACATAATCTCATTATGCCAGGGGGCTTTGATCTCTCT
>DATGCI010000215.1:0-15039 GCA_035312185.1 bacterium | reverse complement strand
AAAAAGGACCATCAATCTGGGGATATTTATGGCAAACTATTTTTTCTACTTCCTGAATTACACTGTATATTTTCCTGACAATATATTTTAAAACGCTGACTTTACGTTCGCTTTTTGCTATAATGCGTTCCCAATCCCACTGATCAACATAAATAGAATGAATATTATCAAGAAATTCTGAAGTACGAATCGCATTCATGTCAGTATAGAGACCTTCTCCACTGATAAAGCCATAATCTCGCAAAGCCAGCCTTTTCCATTTAGCCAGGGAATGAACTATCTCAGCCCGCTTGTGAATGGCTTTAATTTCGAAATCAACTGGCTTTTCAGCGCCCGTCAGGTTATCATTTATACCAGTTCCAGCCAGAACTGCTATGGGTGCTGAAACTCGTTTTAGATTTAACTCCTCGGCTAATCTATCCTGAAAACTATCTTTGATGAACTTGATAGCAGCCTCAGTTTCTCTAAGATCAAGATTGGAGAGCCACTTATCTTCCGGTACAATTAAACCGCCATTTTTAAAAATTGTATGATATTTTTGTTTTGAAACCATGATATACTCCTGTTTGTAATCTATTCAATTATTTTTTTTAATTTTTTCAATAATTCGGTCAGTTTTTGCAATGATTCGGGAATAATTTTGAAGAATATATCTTTGGCTGTCAAAGATATATTCTTTAAGCCTCCTGTCTATATTTTCGGGAACTTCTTGTTCATCAATTGTAAATACTTCTTGCTCTCCTGGAGGGACCAAAATGTCAACAAATAGATCTCGCCAGAAAAATGTTTCTTTACTCAAATGAATTTTATCGGCCACATTGAAATAATTACCCTGTGACTTTCCCTCTTGATCTTCCCATTTATAAAGATTATATGCTTTTTCCGGCCAATAAAATGCATAAGTAATATAACCAGGCTTTAAAATAATATTTCGAACATGGTGAACCTTTTTGAGTTCGTATTCCAATACTCCTCGATCGTCATTCAATTGTAACAATTTACAGGGATAGATTTTCTTCTTCCCACCAAATATTTGTTTTATTTCTCGGCAATCGGTTTGCATTTTTATTTTCTCATTTCAAATTAAATATAGTTCAAGGTCATGAACAATTATTCAGCCCTATTTTTGAGGCTGTACTTTATCGATTTAGATTATTATTGATATTATTTACCGGAGTGCTGATTTGAACTTGATTGATAATATGTGAATGATTTTTCTTCATTTTCAACTCCGTTCTAATTTATCCAATTGTATTTGAATATAAAAAGCTTTTTTCCGAAGCTGAGTTCATTAAATAATTCTATAAGAAAAATCTATCAAAATGGTAAAATATTTTCTATTCAGGCAAATTTTCTAAGACTTTGATTGGATCAGGATATTTTTGTGAAATCTCTTTTAGATAGAATCCGATTCGGTCGATATTATCTTTTTCAATTTTATGGGCTAGATTATTTAGACCTCCTCGATAATAGCGTGTATAAAGGAAAAGATATTTTACTACTGCTATTCCATAAGCTTTTTGGATAATATTCCAGATTATGGAACCACCAATCGACCCAACTAGAAGAAATGAAAAAGCAGCATTTTCATAGTCACCAGCATAGAGTTGTCCTGTTCCTGGTATGATTCCTGATGAAATAAGAGCAAAATGCTTTGATTTTTGGGGAACATCTTTTACAGCTGAAATATCGTCAATTAATTCATTTTTAAAAGGTAGTTCAAGAGAATTCAGGATTTGGTTTCCCTTTTCCCAATTTGCATCGTAATAATATGACCAGGCCAAAATATAATTGACATCTTCTATTTTGTTTTCACCAACCCGATTTTCTAGATAATCAAGTGTATTACGAAAGGCAGTATAATCATAATTATCCCAGTGAATTCGAGCAAGGAGAACCAGACAGTGGTTATCTAACTCAGATTTTTGATCATTAAAAATTGCATCAAGAAGATGTTTCTCAGCCTTTTTATCTTTACCCGCCTTTTGATAAACATTGCCGATCTTGTAAAGCAATTCATCCTGATTACAGCTATCAGACACATACAATTGCCTTTTATATTCTGTAATTGCTTCAAAGTCATAATTCTTTTCAACCAAATGATCGCCAAGGTCAGAAGCCATTATCAAAAAAGGCCAAAATAAAAGTATGACTAATTTTCTATCCATTTTTCCCAATAAGGATTTTGATTAACTGGATTTAATGTTTCCAGGTCAGCATAAAAGTTTTTATCCAATTGTTTATTATATATTTTTGCTCCCACATAACTGCCATAAATATTTCCAAGATAAAAGGTCAAAGTAATTCCAGACCCAACTACACCGGTGACAACAAGATCTTTTATAAAAGCTCGCGCAGTCACAGCAGCACTCAAACCGGTCAGCCCCAATGAGTATAATCCATCTCCAGTTCTTTTCAAATATATTTTTCCCATACCAGGAATCACAGCTGACAGAATCCCTGCTAGCAGGGGAGATTTTTCCTTCTTGTTTATTCTCTGGGAATCCAGCTGTTTAAATTTTGTCAATTGTTTTTCAGATAGTTCAAATTTTTGCCATTCAATATTCTCATCAGCATGAATACAGGCAGCATAGTAATAGAAAACCTCAGAACTATCAAATTTTGCTATTTTTTTCAATGAATCAAATTTTCCGGATTTATATAGATTATACAGGTAAGCCTGTCTGGCTTGAGAAGAGAGGATACTATTTTCTATATCCATAACTTTTTTAAAATACTTGGTGGCATAATCGTATTTCTGGCGCATCTGATGGCATAAACCCAATTTAAATAGCACAGAATCAGGCTGATCATCAGCATAATAAAGGTACCTTTCGTATTCGATTGCCGCTCTTAGGTAATCTTTTTCCTGAAATAAGATATCAGCAAATTTTTTGATCTCCGGGATCTCCAGGTCTTTTTGGGCGGTTAAGACTGACGAAATCAGTATCAAAGTGAGCGCAAATACCGAGATTTTATTTAAATTCATACTTTGTTACCGGATCAAAAAATTTGTGGTTTTGGAAGGGATACTCATATTGATAGGCAAAGGGGTTGCATCTTAATAATCGATCGCTAGCCAGAAGCCAGCCTTTTGCAAAGCCATAATTTTGGATTGCTAAAAAGGCAAACCGGGAACAAGAGGGGTGAAAAACGCAGCTGGGTAAATCCTGACTGGATATTCCTTTTTGATAGAACTTAATCCAGACCTGACCAGAAGATTGTAATAATCCCGGGATTTTATATTCTGTTTTTAGATTTGGATTGGTTCCTTCAAATCCCCAATAGCCTTCCCATTTTTCGGCTGACCTGAGTAAATTAAAGATCAGAAACAAAAATATTATTGTAAAATGAAGATACTTGGAAATTTGATGCATTCTTTTCTTTGAATCTATTTTATTTATTTTCTGAGGCTTTCTCTTTTTTCAATCATTGTCATTGTCTGCCCATCAAAGGCCTCTAGAGGTATTGATATGGCGGGATAAAGATTTACACAGGGTATTAGCAGTAGCCATTCTTTGTCGCGAATTCTTCTCGTATCCAGTTCATTACCAATTCTGGGGCCCAGAAAAAAGCTGGCAATACATCCACTCATTCCATTGGCTTTATAACCAAGATCATAGGCCATATAGGCTCGAGTTCCCAGGAAAATAGCCGAGCCTAAACCTGGATCTGCCGAAAGTCCACTTCCCAGCATACTACCAGCAAAAGCGACCCATTCACTGGTATGAATTTCCTGACCTTCATTTAATTCCAATCCAACGCGAGGTCCAAGCAGACAACTTGCTACGCAGGGTCCAAATCCGCCCCCTTGTTTAGCAGAATAATCGGATTCATAGGATTCTGTTTGCGAAGCTAGAGATTTGGGAGAAGGTTCTTGTTCTACTTTTTCTCGTTTAATTTCCGCAGGTTGACTGTCAACGTATTGAGAAATGTCAATATCCCGTTTTTCTGCATATTGTCGAATTATTTTGTCAGCCAGTTCAGGAATGCGTTGTAGAATTGCTGAAAAGTTTTTATTGCTTACCATTAAATCCTGTTGAGCAATTGTGGTTGTGGTTTCAACTTCGATCAAACGAGCCGACACATAATAGCCGCTTTCCAGTTCCTGGACACTTCCAGCCAGAATATAATTTGCCCCGACCATTCGACCGGCTTTTACAGCCTCCTCTTCGCTGAAATAAGCCTGATACTGATAGCTTTGCTCCTGCAACAGATCTTTGATTTTGCTGCGTTCCATAACTTTTAGGAAATCATATTTAACCAGAGCTGTACGCATTCTTTCAGTAATAGCTTTAAGTTCCGGCTCTGTTATATTCTCAGATTTTAAGTCCAGCACTGCAACTCTATCATTCTGAGCAAAAAGAGAGCTAATTAATAAGAGCAAAATAAAAATTTTAAGATTTCGCATTGAATTCCCTCTCCATTAATTTTTTTAAACTAAATGTCCAGCTTAGCTATATTATTAAGATAAAATAAATTCCTAGATTCTGCAAGTTGAAAAAGGTTAAAATTAAATTGGTAATTTCTTCATAGCTTTTTCTAATCTTTTCAAAGTCTTTTCCTTACCAATTAAATTGACAAGTTTAAAAATACCAGGGCTAATACCATACCCGGTTAATGCTAATCTCAGAGGATGAATCACTTTTCCAGCACCAACTCCCAAATCATCGGCCAATCCTCTGATAACCTCTTCAAGTTTATCTGGATTCCAATTTTCAACATTGGTCAGACGGTCATAGAGTTTCTGCATCCGCTTGTTAACTTCTTCTGATTTCCAGCGTTTTTTAGCTGCTTTTCTAGCATATTCCCGAGGATCGACGAAAAAATAATCTCCCCATTCCGCAAAATTATTATAGGTTTTTACTCGTGATTTTAGCAGTTTGATAATGGATTTGATATATTCTGGATTTTCTGGTTCCGATTTCACCCATCCTTTATCCACAAAGCGCGGCAGGACTTCCTTATAAAGTTCATCCACCGATTTTCTGGACATATGCTTACCACTCAACCATTCCAGTTTTTTGATATCAAATACAGTAGGTTTACGGGAAATTTTGTCAATAGCGAAATCAGCTTTGATCTGTTCAATAGTCATGACCTCTTTATCACTTTTGGCTGTTCGGCCCAGTAAAGTTAAATAATTAATTACAGATTCCGCACTAAAGCCCATCTCTTTGTACTGATCAACTGCTGTAGCACCATGCCGTTTGCTTAATCTTTTTTTGTCTTTGCCAATTAATAAAGGTAAATGGCCGTATTTAGGATACTGCTTGCCAAGTGCGTCGAAAAGATTTATCTGCTTGGGTGTATTAGGGACGTGGTCTTCACCACGAATTACATGAGAAATGCGCATATCGGCATCGTCAACTACTACAGCTAACTGGTAAGTGGGAGTACCATCAGAGCGCTGAATAATAAAATCATCAATATCCTTATTATTGACTTCAATATTGCCGTAGATCATATCTTCATATTGGGTGGTTCCTGGGCGTTCAATTTTTAGGCGTACACTGAAATCTTTGCCTGCTTCTAAATTTTTCTCAATTTCTTCTTGGCTAAGGTTGCGGCATTTTCCACTGTATTTATATGAACCTTTCTTTTTTTCATACTTTTTGCGATCAGCTTCAAGTTCTTCATCAGTGCAAAAACAGCGATAGGCTTTTCCTTCTTCCAGAAGTTTATCAACGACTTCTTTGTATAAATGTTCTCTCTTTGATTGAAAAACTATGTCTTCATCCCAATCAACTTTCAACCATTTTAAAGAATCCTTGATCTGCTCCACCATAGCAGGATCGGAGCGCTCTTTATCAGTATCTTCTATTCTCAAAAGAAATTTACCATTATGGCGTCGTGCATATAGCCAGTTATAAATTGCTGTTCGGGCACCTCCAAGATGAAGGTATCCAGTTGGACTGGGAGCAAATCTTACTCTTACATCATTCATTTAAATATCCTGTATTTAATTTAATTGATTATCATTTTTAAGTTCTATTTTAACACCGCCGACATAGCGAGCGTAAAGATTATAAAAAATAATGGCCAAAGCAATAACAAATAAGATTAATCCTGTCAATATGAGTCCATTAAAAATCGAACCAAATACAATAGTAAAAAAGTCAAAATCAATATTTTTTATCAATTCCATACTACCAGCAGTTTCCAGAGTTGTATTGATAAAGTTGGCAAGACGGGCAATGATTAATGTGAAAAACATGATTACGATAGATGAAACAGTTAGGGCCACAAGAAATGAAACTTTTAATACTGATGTTAAACTTATATTTTTAATCTCATATTCCATATTTTCTCCAACTATTTGTGATCTAAATTTATACAGATTTGAGGAACATTAAAACAGGTTTTCAGTTTAATATTTTCACTCAGGATAATATTAAAGTGTTATAAAAAAACATTTTTTTGTTGATTTAATCTAATATTTATTTGAATTTTCAGGTTAATTAAAATGATAAGGACGATTATGAATTTTTTCACATACATTGATAACACTGGCTACGAAATTCTTTTTGTTGCTATTACAGCAATTGTCGTTGCTCAAGTTTTAAAAATTATTCTACATAGTATCAAGACCAGAGAATTCAATCTGTTTTTTCTATTTTCTACCGGTGGAATGCCTTCCAGCCACAGTGCTATGGTATCAGCAGCGGCCATTAGTACTGGCTTGATTAAAGGTTTTGGTTCCGCTCTTTTTGCTCTGGCTACTGTGCTGGCCATTATTGTAATGCACGATGCAGCCGGCGTTCGAAGATCGGCCAGTGAACAGGCCCGGGTATTAAATCAAATTGCTTACGAATTATTCTCACCAGGTCATCGGTTGAACAAAGAAAAATTAAAAGAATTTCTCGGTCATACTCCCAAGCAGGTTTTGGCTGGCGCTGTGCTTGGCATATTTATTAGCCTCATTCTCCATTTTTTGATATAAAGTCTCTCTATGAAGAAGATATTTTACACGATTTTTTTAAATTGTACTTTTAAAGTTAGTTTTTATTTCTCTGCAATATTTTTAGAAAAGAAAGAAAGGTCTTAAGAGAATTAATATTTCTAGCCTTAAAAGATGAACTTTTTGTTGAAATCAAATATAAAATTGTATCGCTCTTTCCTCTATCAACAGGAACCGCAACTAGCATTTTCCATTTTTTTGGTAAATTATCTATATAGTCAACAATACTATTATTGACAAGATCAAAATAATAAAAGTCCTTTTTACTATTTTTTATTCGATTCCTTACAATTAAGGAAATATCCTTAGCTTTTTCTTGCGAAATATTATTTTTTGAAAGTATTTTGAAGTCTTCTTTGTTTTGTGTTTCAATCCAGCATATATCAGCTTTTGTAATTGCATTAATATGCTTTATCACCTTTTTTAAGACCACTTTTTCATCGTGGGAAGCAGATATCAATTCCGAAATCTCCCGTACCGCCTGAAGTTCATCCTCAATCTGGGCATGATAACCTATCAATGGAAGATGGAAAAGTAATTTAAGTGCTACAACCAGCAAATAGATAGATACAAAAGTGAAAGATGCTATAATAAAGCCCTTTACAGTCACACTCATAGCAAACAGCTTGGTAATAAGCGGCGAAAAGAAAAAATATGCTGTAATTCCCAAAATAATTATTATAACAATTAGATTAAATATCTTTTCCCGGGGCGTTAATTCCTCTATCCAATAATTTTTAAACGAATTCACAGTAAAAAGAGCTACTCCTCCAATAATCCAGATATATCTACTGAAATCATTGATTGGAACACTGTTATTAAGTTGTTTATAAGAATAGTGGTCCTCATAAAAATTAAGAACCAGAGCAAAAGCCAAAATAACCAGTATAGCCAGCTTAAAGAAAATATCGCTATCCCTACCTCGTCTTGCCAAAATCATATATCTTAAATTGAAAAGAATTATAATTAATATTGAAGTGGCAAATATGGTCATAATGGTGGAAACAAGCGTCCAGTAATCCGGATTTTCGGCAAGCAAGGGATTATTATTCCAGAGTTTGAGAACATCGCCACCTAACATCTGTACGCCTGACTCCAGGAAAACCATTCCACCTAACAATCCCAAGCTAATATAAAATGTCTTTTTATAATCGGACTGGAATTGTTTGCTAAGATAACTCAGAAAGGGTAACAATGCGCCAAAACTTAAACATAAGACGATTTCCCTTTCGGTATGGAAATTTTTAATAAAAGAAGGCACATGATAAAAACTTATATCGACAATGATTATACCGCCAAATAGAACCAAAGCTATAATCAGAAAGAATATTTCCCGGAAACCAATATTTCTGTGTTTGACTGGTGTCATACTAATTTTCTAGAAAATAAAGATTAGACAATAAAATTAACTTGAAAAATTAAGAATAATTTACCGAATTTCAAGCCATTTAAACACTCAAGTGGTCTTAATCACAAAATAATTTGAGTAAAATTGTAAAAACCCTGGAAATCAAAAAAGATTCCAGGGCTTTAATCGTATTTTTAAAATACAGAAAAATGTCTATTTGATATTATTATGCTTATCCATTACTAGAATATTGGGTTCCCAACCTCGGGCACTAACGCTATCCATTTGAATATATGCCAAAATAATGACCCTATCACCTTTTTCAGCCAGACGAGCAGCTGCACCATTTAGACAAATTTCCTTTTTGCCTTTTTCGCCTTCTATAACATAGGTTTCAAATCGCTTGCCATTATTTATATTTACAACCTGAACTTTTTCATAGGGTTTGATATCGGCAATATCCATTAATTCTCGATCAATAGTAATACTGCCTTCATAATGAAGCTCAGTCTGAGTTACAACAGCCCGGTGTATTTTGGATTTTAATAAAGTAATTTGGTTCATATATATTTTTTCTCCTGATCGATTATCTTTTTACTTACAAAAAGCGCTAAAATTTACATATCACTTATCTAGAACTTCAAGTACTTTTAGAGGATAATCAGCATTACCAAAGGGCATAGAAACCTGTAATCCATCAATTTTGTCTTTGATTTCAGCAATAGTTTCTTGGGCAATTTTTATTCCTGTCTCCCGGGCTTCTTTTTTGCTACGAGTGCTTTTCATTCTATCCATTATCTCTTTTGAAACTCTGACCTCTGGTAATTCATTATTCATAAATTCAGCATTTTTGACACTTACCAGCGGCCAGATACCAGCAATAATTGGAATATTAAGATGCTCAATTTTTCCTAGAAAATTATCAAAAGCTTCAATATCAAAAATTGGTTGGGTTATGGCAAATTCCGCACCGGCTTTGACCTTTTTCTCAAAACGGGTCAATTCCTCATCCATATTTATAGCAGCAGGATTGACTCCAGCGCCAAAGAAATATTCTGTTGGTTTCCCAATTGAATTGGAGCCCAGGTCAACACCGTGGTTCATATTATCAAGAATACTAAGAAGACCGATAGAATCGATATCAAAAACTGCTGTAGCATCAGGATAATCACCCATTTTGGGCGGATCACCAGTAATCAAAAGCATATTTCTAATTCCCAGAGCCTGAATGCCTAAAAAATCAGATAAAATACCCAGCAAATTTTTATCCCGGGCTGTATAATGCAGCAAAGGCTCAATTCCGACTTCATCAAGAAATAGTTTAGCAAGATATACTGCTCCCATGCGGGTTAATGCTCGCGGGCCATCAGGAATATTCAGAGTGTCAATATCATGTTCAGCCAGCTTGCGAGCGGCTTTTAAAACATCATCGACAACAACACCGGAAGGTGGTACCAGTTCAACACTGACGGGAAAGCCGCCACTGAGTAATTTATTTGCAAATTTCGATCTCTGTTTGGCAGGAATTGGTTCTACTCTGTTATCCTGTTTCCCGGCCGGTTCTATTTGAATCTTTTGCCGGGAAGGTTTCAGAGATTTTACGAATCTACTCATCTCTCGAATATGATCAGGATTTGTTCCGCAACAACCTCCGATAACACGGGCACCGGCTTTAACAAAGCGGCGGGCATATTCCGCCATATATTCGGGTGACGATAGATAAATATTGCGGCCTTCTATTTTTTGGGGAAAACCAGCATTGGGCATAACTGAAACTGGCTTGTCAGTCATATGCACTATTTTTTTGATTGCTGGTAGCATTCTACGGGGACCGATTGTGCAATTTAATCCCAGTATATCGGCGGAGGAGGAGTCAAGAGTTTTAGCAATAGTTTCTACTGTATGACCGAAAAAAGTTTTCCCATCCTGATTAATTGTCATCTGGGCAATAACTGGGATATCAGATATTTTTTTTGCACTTTTAATAGCAATTTGAAGTTCATTCAAATCGGTAAAGGTTTCAAAAATGATCAGATCAACACCTGCTTCAATCAGAATTTGGAGTTGCTCAGAAAATATATCAAAAACCTCAGCTTCTGACAATTCTCCTAAAGGCTCTAAGCGGTTGCGTAATGGCCCCACAGAACCGGCGACCCAGACCTCATCTTTGGCTTCTTCGCGGGCTAGTTCCACAGCTTTGCGATTGATTTCCTCGACCTGATCTTCCATACCATATTTTTCCAGCTTATCACGATTGGCACCGAAGGTGTTCGTCTCGATCACATCAGCACCAGCAGCAATATAATTGCGATGTATTTCAGTAATGATCTCCGGCGATTCCAAGGTCACTGCATCGTAACTTTTATTGATAAAAAAACCTTTATCATAAATTTCAGTGCCTATACCGCCGTCAAAGAGCACTACATTATCTTCCAGGAATTTCAAAATATCTTTATCCAAACTTTCTCCTATCTATTAAAGTTATCTAAAAAACAGATAACCAAGCTTATCCAAAATTTATTGCTCCAGGCTACGAGTATATTTAATATAATTCATACAGTGGGAATCTCTTTCAGAAAAAATACTGGCCACATGAATCAATCGGGATAGATCCGGGTCTTCCACATTAATAATTCCAGCATCCAGGCCAAAAGCCATAGCCTGCACGAGAAAAGTATTGTGTACCCAGTTGCGATTTGGCAAGCCAAAGGAACTATTACTGATTCCCATCATAGTTGGTAAACCAAGTTCTTTTTTCACAGACCTCACGGTTTCAAAGGACTGCCGGGCAATTTTAGAAGACGTGGCTGCCGACATTGCCACAGTATCAATTATAACATCCCCTTTTGGTAAGCCATAAGACTCACATTTTTTCACAATTTGACGGGCAATCTGCACCCGCTCATCTACGCTTCCAGGCTTCCCGCCTTTGATGGTCAATCCTATTACAGCGGCTCCATATTTTTTTATCAGCGGCAGGATTCGGTCCTGTTTTTTCTCATCGCCATCCACACTATTGACCAGAGCTTTGCCAGCATAATTTTTTAATCCGGCTTCAATTGCTTCAGGTTGCGAGCTATCGATGACCAGAGGGATATCAAATTTTGACTGAAGACGGGGAATAGCTTTTTTCATGAGCGCATTTTCATCAACCATAGCCGCCCCCAGATTAATATCCAGAGCGTGGGCTCCGGCCTCAATCTGTATTTCTGCATCTTTGATAATCATCTCCAGTTCTCCGGCTTTTAATTCCTTGGCAAAATCATCACGGCCGGTTGGATTTATGCGCTCACCTATTTGAAAGAAAGGCAAACCAGCACCAGCCTGTACAGTTTTTGCATGACTGGTGATCGCAAAAGGATGCTCATTTTCCCCTTTACTGATCTTTTTTTGGGATAATTGTGCTACAGCTTCTATTTTTTCTGCGTTTTTTCCAGACCAGATAATGAGTCCCAGTCTTCTGCCTTTGAGCCGCTTAACCTGTTTCTCTGAAATCCTACGATCAGTTCCAACGACCAAGGGCTTATTTGTGTATTTTTCCAGCTTGCGTAAGATTCCTATTTGGTTGCTACCAATTGCAGCTCCATCCAGAGAATTCATAATAGTGGCCAGAGTTTCCGGATCAGTACCAGTTTTCATTTGTTTATCCTCAAAATCAGCTCTGACCATAAGGGGCAATTCTTTATTAAGCTGACGAAAGGCTATGGCAGCAGCTCGCAAATTCTGAATTTCGCTAAATCCATTCAACAAGATTCCATCAATTTCGGACTCAAGAAGTAATTTAATTTGCCGGGTGTACAATTTAATAGCCTTTTCAAAATCAAATTCACCAAAGGGTCTAATTTTCAAACCGGCACTACCAATATTACCTATTACAAAACCACGGTTATCAGCAACCTGTCTGGCAATTTGAACTGCTTTTTTATTGATTTGAGTAAATTTATCTTCCAGCCCATTATTTTGTAATATATTTGGCAGAGCGAATTTTGTATTGGTTAAAAGGGCATTACATCCTTTTTGAAGTGTGTGCCTGTAGAAATTTTTAAGAACCTCGGGATTATTTACAGTTGTCATCAACTGAGCAGCAAAATTTTCAATTCCTGAATCGATTTGAAATTCAGCAGCGATAGCAACTCTCGAATTTTCCTTTAGGAGTTCCATTTTATTTCTCCAATATTTACATTATATTCTAGTGCTAAAAAATAGCATAGTAATTTGACCAATTTTTTGCAAAAAATGAAATGCTAATATAGGAAAAGGTTAACTAAAAAATATTATTTAGAGATCATAAAACCGGGGAGGTCTTTTGTCAAGAAGAGAGAAAGTAAAAAAATGTTTCGATAATATGGAGCAAATCGGTTTACACAATGAACATTATACAAAATACATCGAAGATACATTTCAACGCTCACTTGACCATGATATCCAGCAGGGAGATATTTCCCAGGTTCCAGAAGAATTATACAAAAAAACGACCAGCGCCGATATCATTGCGCGCTCCCGAGGAATAGTAGCAGGACTGGATGAAATCCTCTATATTCTTCAATCAAAGGGCCTTGAAGTCGAAACTGGAAACCGAGATGGTGAACGAATTGATATACACGAAATACTACTGACAGTCAGCGGACAAACCGGACAAATTCTGAAGTTGGAGCGTACAATTTTGAATTTTATTCAGCGCTTATGCGGAATTGCGACAAGAACTAAAAAATATGCTGATAAAATCAAGCATACCGAAACTTTTGTAATTGGAACACGCAAAACCATGTGGGGCTTGTGGGATAAACGGGCTGTCCAATGCGGTGGTGGCCTTACTCACCGGTTAGGTCTTTATGATGCTGCTATGCTCAAGGAGAACCACCTGAAAATTCTCAAACAAAAAAATGGATATCAAGCTATTCGCAACAGTATTCAGAGTATTATTGATAAGAAAAATCCGCGTTTTGTGGAAGTGGAAGTCACTGATCTGCAGGAATTCAAAAATATTGCTGAAATTCTTGTCAGTATCAATTCTAATATTCCCAAAGTTATTATGCTTGATCATTTCTCACCGGTCAAGATCAAGACTGCCCTGGCCATGGCACAGGATAAAAATTTTTATGACAAAATATTCTTTGAAGCCTCCGGTAATATCAATATCGATACTATTGCCGATTATGCTGAAACTGGCGTCGATGTGATCTCCAGCGGGGCTTTAACCCATTCTGTAAAAAGTCTTGACCTCAGTATGTTATTTTAAATTGTCATTTATAAGCTAACCAAACTTATAATAGGTGATTATGGATAAAATTTATCTTGATTTTAATGCCAGCACTCCCCTGGCTCCCTCGGTTATAGAAAAAATGAAGCCCTATCTAGAAAAGGGTTTTGGTAATCCTTCGAGCTTGCACTGGTCGGGAAGAGAAAGCAGACAGGCTATTGAAAAAGCCCGGGAGCAGATGGCTCTGCTTCTGGAATGTTCACCTGACGAAATTATTTTTACCAGCGGCGGTAGTGAATCCAACAATTTAGCTATTCGCGGATTTTTGCAGCAATTTAAAAGCGGCCATATCATCACTTCAAAAATTGAGCATCCGGCGGTCTTAAATGTTTGTCAGTACATGCAAGATCAGGGTTTTTCTGTTAGCTATTTGCCAGTTGATGCCAACGGAATTGTTGACCCGGATATTCTTGATGAACATATCCGACCAAATACAAGATTAATTACAATTATGCTGGCAAACAATGAGACTGGTGCAATTCAGCCGATTTCAGAGATCTGTAACATTGCCCATAAACACGATATTCCTGTCCATACTGATGCAGCCCAGGCAGTGGGAAAAATAGGTGTTTCCCTTAAGGAACTCAAAGCCGATATGGTCTCAATTGCCGGACACAAAATGTATGCTCCCAAAGGTGTTGGCGCTCTTTACATTGGCAAGCATATTGATTTAGAACCAGTTCTATTCGGGGCTGATCATGAAAAAGGCTTGAGGCCAGGGACTGAAAATGTGCTCGAAATTGTCGGTCTAGGTGAAGCCGCCCGCATTTTTAAAGATGAACAAGAAGGCATTATCTCAGAACAAGAAAGCTTGCGTAATAATTTTTGGGAATTGCTAAAAACTCAGCTTCCCAATATAGAGTTGAATGGTGACCTTGATCAAATTTTGCCCAATACCCTCAATATTCAATTTACCGGCATTGATGCCAATACTTTGCTATCGGAATTGTCGGAAATTGCTGCTTCAGCAGGTGCAGCCTGTCATGCTGATGATGTTAATCCATCCCATGTCCTAAAAGCAATGGGGCTATCCGATCAGGATGCAACTCAATGTATCCGTTTTTCACTGGGACGAACTAATACTCAAAAAGAGATCAAAATTGCTGCTGAAAGAATTATTAACACAGTTAAAAAATTATCTAAATCAGACGAACCCCAATATAGATCAGTTCAACATAAAGATATTAAATTAACCCAATATACTCATGGTCTTGGGTGTGCCTGCAAATTGAAACCCGATAATCTGGAAAAAATCATAAATAATATCAAAAACCTAGCCGATCCAAATATCATTACCGGAATAATGGATTCTGAGGACGCAGCAATATACCAAATTAGTAAAGAGCAGGCCATTGTTGCAACACTTGACTTTTTTACTCCCATTGTTGACGATCCTTTTGATTTCGGCAGAATAGCAGCAGCAAATGCTTTAAGTGATATTTATGCCATGGGCGGCCAACCTCTTTTCGG
>DATGCI010000214.1:0-5948 GCA_035312185.1 bacterium | reverse complement strand
ACTCTAAATTGATATAAGTCACTGTTTATAAATAATATTGTTTTAAGATAGGAGTTATTTTAAAAATTCCCGCCTTATAAAAAAATGCGTTAAGAAATTCCAAGAATGGAGCGTTAAGAACCAATATATGTTTGAACCCGGAGGGTGAGTTTATATTGGTTTAGCGAAATGAATGGAATTTTAGCATTTTTTTATACCGCGGGCGAGTTTTTTCGCACTTTTTTCCTCGATGAAAAAAGTGCACCTCAAGGAATATACAATAAATGTGAGTTGAAATTTCGATACTTATCTATCTAATTCCATTGTTACTTTTGTTCCGCCACAAAAGTAACCAAAAAGGCGCCGGCTGAATATCTCATGACCCTCGGGCTTGTCCCGGGGATAAAATACTAAAATTTTGTCTCTCCACTGAAAATATTTTTAAGGCTCACCAAGTATTGCTATCCATTTAATTCCTAAGATTTGATTCCAATTCTTAAATACATAACTAACATTCAGAGCTCTTACCCGCTGGAAAAATATTTTTTAACCGTTCCGCTCCAAAATTTTCAAGACGTATTTTATTATAAGGCCGGAAAAAGAAAAAATTAAAATTAGTCAACAGAGTCATTATTGTAAAAACGAAGCACAACCGCTCCACCTTGACTTTCCAATCTTATTTAAGTATATTGGCCGGCTCATGTTAAAACTTGAGGTAATTAATGCTGCAGCTGGAAAATGTAAAAATGGAGTTCGGCCACAATGTTCTTTTTGAGGACGTTAACCTGTCTTTGAATCCAGGCTCCCGATATGGTGTTGTCGGCGCCAATGGTTCTGGTAAAAGCACACTTCTCAAATTAATTGCCGGGAAAATTGCACCTATTGACGGCCAAATTCGCTATCCCAATCGCTACAAAATCAGTTTTTTGGAGCAAAATCAATTTGAATTTGAAAAATATGATATTCTGGATGTGGTTTTAATGGGCCGCCCAAAAGTCTGGAAGCTATTAAAAAAACAGAGGCAGTTCGAAAATCAAAGCAATATTTCTGCTCAAGAGGGGCAGGAATTGGCAAAAATATCAACAGAGATGGAGCGTCATAAAGGCTATGGAGTAGAGACCAAAGCAGCAGCAATTTTGCATGGGCTGGGCTTACCAAATGATCAACTAAAAGATAAAATGGAAACTTTGTCAGGTGGTTACAAATTACGGGTTCTTCTGGCTCAATGTCTTTTTTCCCAACCGGATGTTCTGCTTCTGGATGAGCCTAATAATCATCTCGATCTACAATCCATTGCCTGGTTGGGAAACTATCTTGAACAGTTTCCGGGAATTGCTGTAGTCGTTTCCCATGACCATCATTTTTTAAATCAAATTTCCACTCATATTCTGGATATAGATTACGAAACTATTCGAATGTATAATGGCGATTATGAATACTTTAAAAAAGAGAAGGAAAAGGAACGGGAGCGAAAAAAACGGGAGATTGCCAAGCAGGAAAAAAAGAAAAAAGAGATGGAAGAATTTATCAATAAATTTAAGGCAAAAGCCACAAAAGCCCGCCAGGCCTTGAGCAAAAAAAAGCAGATGGAAAAGATGGAAGAAATTGAAATTAAACGCTCCTCACGCCAATCACCTTTTTTTTCCTTTCGTGAGGCCGGTAAGTCAGGTCAAAAAATTGTCTATATTGATTCTCTAAATAAGTCTTATGGCGATAAACAGGTTCTGCAGAATTTAAATCTCAAGATCAAACGAGGCGACCGCATTGCTATTCTGGGACCTAACGGAATCGGCAAAACCACGCTTCTCAAAATATTGATTGGAGAACTGGAAAAAGATAGTGGTAAAATTGATTGGGGCCAAAATATTTCTTATGGTTATTATGCTCAGGACCATTCTGAACAAATTCCCGCCAGGACAACTCCTTATCAGTGGCTGGAAGACCAATTTCCCCTTGAATCGATCGGGACTCTGAAAAGCAGTTTGGGGAAAATGCTTTTTCCTGAAGAAGATATGGACAGAGTAGCGGCCTCATTGAGCGGTGGTGAGGCGGCTCGACTTGTTTTTGCCCGGCTTACTCTTCAGAAAACTAACTTGCTAATTCTGGATGAGCCAACCAATCATCTTGATCTGGAAAGCATTGAAGCCCTGGTTGATACTTTAAAAGATTATTCCGGTACAATTATTTTTGTTAGTCACGATCGCTATTTTGTTGAAAGACTGGCTGACCAGATTTTTGAGATGACTACCACCGGCTACCAATATTTTTCCGGTAATTATTCCCAATTTATAAATAGTAAAGGCCAGGATTATTTGGACCGGGATATTGATCTGAGCATAAAAGATAGTCAGCCCCAAACTGATAAATCATCAGAGAAAAAGAAACAATATGTTCAGGAAAGACGCGCCCGAAAAAAAGAACACTCGCGCTTAAAGAAAAAAATAAAGCACCTGGAAGAAAAAATTCATGATCAGGAAAATCGTTTAGAAGAGATTGACAAACAGCTTTTTTCTGAATCAGCCCGGTCAGACCACAACAAGCTGGAAAAATTAAGCCAGGAAAAAGAGGAAATTGAAAATTCTTTGATGGAATTAATGGAAAAATGGGAGAGAATTCATCAAAAATATGAACAACTGGAAAATCTTCTTCAGGAATTTGATGAAAAAATTGCAGCTTTAAAAAATTAACCAAAAATAGCTCCGACTCTGCAATAGAATCGGAGCTATCGGCTTTTATAATTTGCACAAATTTTATTTAAAAATAAGACCAATACTTACAGTACCGGAGAGATATTCGCCTTTGGCTACTTCAAGATTCAGATAAGTCAAAGGAATTATCTGGGCGGTTAAGCCGGCCGTCATTCTGAACTTGTTTTCGCCCTCAAAATCAAATTTCATGGGCATATCTTCTTCCATACCTGGCACCTGCTCAGCCATAAGTGTATATTCTAAAGTAGCTTTGGTCTGATCCATTCCAACTCCGGCATAGGGCGAAAATTTGAATAGAAAAGGAAGTCCGATGCTTTTGCCAACTTCAAGATGGTAATTCATATTCTGAACATCAAAGAAATCACCTACGGCCAGCTTTTGATAAAAACCACCAACTGTAACATCTACAATAGGCACAGGAATGGATTTTCTCAAACCTCCACCATAAAATAATAATTTACCAACATCGGGAATATTGTATTCTGGAAATCCTCTTCCTGTGATTTCCAGTCCAATAAATGGCAAACGTAAATTAGCCTGCAAAGCAGTTGTGGGTATGGCAGCTGCGTTGAGGCCGTCGGGAAATTTGAAATCTGGAATTTTTGTAGCAAAACTATTCTGACCGGAGAAGTAATTTTCCAGAGCAGTTCTAAATTGTTCAGGATTAGAGATACCCTGGTCACTAAGTTTGTCAATTAACCCGTCAACAATCTGATCATCAGTTTTGCGTGAAATTGTGGTACCATCCTTGTTGCTGGCAATTGTTGCTGTCTCATCAGAAGCTCCCGTTGTATTATAGACATCTTCGTAGCCCATTTCCACAGTAGGCAAGGCACTATTGGCCTGGCTAAGATCAAAAGGAATTGTGCTCGACGGTAAAGTGTATTTAAAACTTTTGCCTTCATCGGGAACAATAGCAAAACTTGTTACGATCCCAATATCAAAGCCTACCGGTACCAATTTTCCCGGACTTACACTGGCTTTTTTGTATAATCCTGAATTAGCTGCAGTTCCAAATCCAGTCAGAAGAGGGCCAACATATCCTTTGGCATTATCTTTGGCTAAACTGCTTATATCATCTTTGAAATCTCCTGCCTGAATCACAGAAACTGCTGTTAAAGATACTATTAACAAAATTATGGAAATTCTTTTCAGCATAGCTAAGCTCCTTGTGTTAATTATATGTAGGTATTATAAAATACGAAATTATCAATAAAATATATACATTTATTTTTCAAAATGTGATCTATTTCTCATTGCAATATAATTAAAAAAATGGTATATTCAGCGATGATTTGTTTATCTGGAGTAATTATGAAAAACATTTCAAGTAATTGCCACTCACTTAATTGCCTTTTCATCTGCTATAAAAAAACTGGCAATATAAAATTGAACTACAATAATACAGTTTTACCTATTTTTAATATAAAATTACATGGGAATAATACCCAAAAGACAGCCTTCAACTAATTAAATCTTTTAAATTTTTCATTCAGTCTTATTTGAAAATTCCATGAACTGATTGAAGAGGTTAACATAATGAAAAAGGAAAACATTAACAAACTTGCCCGTTGTGTAAAGGAAGCCGGCATCCAATACCACAAAATGGAAGTTCACAAATGGATAAAAAGTCAACAACTCGGCTACGATATTGGAGTACCTGGTTTTGTAGAATGGGCCAAAAAGCATGGTGACGAGACCAGAGATTGGATCTGTGATCTTCCCGATTGTGAAATCAACCGTATTTTCGAACAATTACCAGAAAGAATCAAAAGTAAAGTATATAAGAAATGTAAACAGAATTAATCCTAAACTATGGGAGGGGTATGATGGCTGATGACAAGCAAACGAAACTTCCGGATAATGCTTATCGGAAATTGGAAGACGGTGAGGAGTATAAGCCTGTTACCGGTCCGAAACAGATAGTACCAGAGGTGACTAAATATTCACTTTTCTGGGGCCTGTTTTACTCAGTTGTATTTTCTATGGCCGCTGCTTATCTGGGCTTAAAGATCGGACAGGTTTTTGAAGCCGCGATTCCGATTGCTATTCTGGCTGTTGGTGGATCTGTGATGCTGAAGAAAAGCAAAGCCCTTCAGCAAAATGTAATTATTCAATCAATTGGAGCTTCCTCCGGAGTAGTTGTAGCCGGAGCAATTTTTACAATTCCCGGCCTTTATATTTTGGGTCTGGAAGTAACTTTTCTACAGATCTTTTTAGCATCCTTTTTTGGTGGCGTACTGGGAATCCTGTTTTTAATTCCCTTTCGAAAATATTTTGTCAAGGATATGCATGGTGAATTTCCATTCCCTGAAGCCACGGCAACAACCGAAGTGCTGGTGGCTGGAGAATCAGAAGGAAACCAGGCCAAAGTTCTCCTATCAGCTGCTGCTGTTGGTGGAATTTATGATTTCTTTATCTCCGGTCTGGGATTTTGGAAAGAGGTCGTCTCTACAAAAGTTTTTGAATGGGGCCAAACTCTTGCTGACAAGACCAAACTGGTTTTCAAAGTCAATGTTGGCGCCGCTGTAATGGGCCTGGGATATATTGTTGGTCTGCGGTATGCTTTGATAATTGCATCCGGTTCTTTTCTGGCCTGGTGGGTCTTAATCCCCTCGGTCTATTTTATTGGTCAATATATACCGGAACCAATTATGCAGGCTGAACAGCTGATCCGCAATATGGAACCGCAGGCAATTTTTAACAACTATGTTCGACACATTGGTATTGGCGGAATTGCTTCTGCTGGTATAATTGGTATTTTAAAATCCTCCAAAATCATTGCCGGTGCTTTTAAATTGGCAGGCAAAGAATTATTTGGTGGAGTCGGTTCTGAGGAAGAAGGCGCTACGCCGCGCACTCAGCAAGACATTCCCATGAAAGCCGTTGCTGTTCTATTATTTCTCTCTTTTGTTGGATTGTTCGCTTATTTTCTATTCGGCGTCGTTCAACTCAATGTCTGGCATGCTATTGTCGGTCTTCTAATTGTTCTTATTATTTCCTTTTTATTCACAACTGTTGCAGCCCGGGCAATCGCCATTGTGGGTACAAACCCTGTTTCCGGCATGACTCTAATGACTCTGATTCTTTCTTCTGTAATTCTGGTCAAAGTCGGCCTGTCGGGAAAAAGTGGAATGCTGGCCGCCCTTCTGATTGGTGGTACAGTCTGTACTGCTCTTTCCATGGCAGGCGGTTTTGTGACCGATTTAAAAATTGGATACTGGCTGGGAACAACACCCAGAACTCAGGAAAAATATAAAT
>DATGCI010000213.1:0-6712 GCA_035312185.1 bacterium | reverse complement strand
CTCCGGGATCAAAAGAAACAATCTCTTCGAGATTTTCCCCGAAAGTAGTCGGTATGAATAAATCACAGGATTAATCTTAGCATTAATCGTGGCTCCCAAGAGACTGAGTTTTTTACACAACGGTGTGTTTAATTGTTATATATCAATTAATTAACCACTCTTTTTGGAGAAATCATGAATTAATCAGGTGAAAAAGATTACCTAGCATAAACTGCCGGTTTAATTATTTACTGCCCGGAATTATTATATCTCATTCCAACACTTTTTATTAATCCGTAATAATATATTTTGATTTTATGATAAATTTGTGTAAAATAAGAAGAAACGAATCCGGGGAGTAGATTTTTAACGCCCGTTTAAATAAGCCATTTTTTATATTTCATTTATTTCCTGCTATTTCCAAATATGCTTATAACATGGCAGGTTTCATTAAAAAAGAGGGTCCAGGAATGAAGGCAATCAAAAGAACTATCTTAGTTTTAATTATTTTGAGTACCTCTTTATTCTGTCAGAATGTTCAATTAACCCAGGACTATTTCTACAATTTGCAGAGCTACCATCTAACGGATTTTGACTTTGATAATGCAGCTATGAATCCTGACTTTTTCAGCTATACTCTACAATATAACGAGCCGAATAATAATCCTATTGATATAAGAGTTGAATTTGAGATGATCGCATCGCTTCCGGCCTTTGGTCTGGAGGAGTCGCAGCTTTTATATATTATGACAAGCCCTTTTCCCTTCCTGGGAAGTGTTAATTTGACCAGCCGGGATATCGATCTTGAGATGGATAAATTGACTTACACTGGTGGACCACTTAGTGGCCAATCTATCGAATTTAATGGAGTTGAAACCAAAGATTATATGAATGAAAGCAAATTCAATTCTATTAGAAATGAGATTATGGCAATGGGAGAGTTGCCGGAGGGCGAATATGTTTTTCGACTCACAATTTACGATAAAAATCGCAACCGCTTGGCTGGAGACCAAAAGGTTATTAGCATATCCAATCCAGAAGTTCTTGATCTGATCGAACCCGGTGGCCAGCTTTCAGACAATATGGAAATTTTCACCACCTATCCAGTCTTTCGCTGGGATATGAATGCCCTAAAATGGAGCCCAAATTATTGTTCAGACTGTGGCCTCTATATTCGGGTTGCAGAATATTTACCGTCTGAACATTCAACCCTTGAAGAAGCCCTGGACAGCCCCTCATTTTTACCCTTTCCTGACAATAATGATTATTATAAAATTGACCCGGAGCCTGTTTTGAGCAGTAGCGAGCTTGTTCAGGCACCCGAAGCTTTTAGTTATCCCACTATTGATGCCAAACCTCTGGAGGAAGGAAAATATTATGTCTGGCAGATAAAAAAAATTTATCCAACTACTTCAGGAGAGGAAGCAATTTTTAGCCCGATCTGGGTATTTCAAATTGCTGGCGAAACTGAGGACGGCACTATGACAACTACCAGTAGCGAAGAGGATCAGTCCAGTGCTAAAAAAATTCTGCCCATTCTAGAGGAAATGCTGGGAGCGCAACAGATTAATACTATTATTAAGACAGAACTGGAAAATTACCAGATAGAAGGTCAGATTCTACTCAATAATCGTCCGGTTGAATTAGAAAAACTCAAGGAAATTTCCGACAAGGTCCTATCAAACGAAATCAATATCAAAACAATCACAGTTAAATAAGGCGGACCTATTATGAAAAAAATCAACTATTTGATAATCCTGGTTTTAATTGTTCTAATAAGCAATATGTGGGGGCAGACAGAAAAAATTGCTGTTGCCCTTAAGGTGAATGGCACGGTTGAATACAAACATTCTGATGAAGATGAATTTTCAAAAACACTCAAGCAGGGTGCAGTTCTACAGAATGAAGATGTAATCTCAACTGGAAAACAGGGCTATGCTGTTCTGGTCTTTATTGATGATAAATCGCAATTAACAATACACGAAAACACCGAGTTTGTCATTCAACGAAAGCAAACTGATTCTAACATCCTCAAGCGGGTTTCAATGCAATATGGCAAGATCAAAGCCAATGTTAATAGGCAGAAGAATGATGAGTTTATAATTTCTACGCCAACTTCAGTTGCTGCGGTAAAAGGTACAATCTTTTGGATTCTTTCTGATCCGGATCAAGGAGACCAGTTTTTTGGTGTAGAAGGTATGGTTGAGATTGAAAATTTGATCAGCAATCGGACGATTATGATGCTTCAACAGGAAAAGACAACTTCAACACCGGATGGAGAAATTGATAAGGAAAAATACGAGCAGCAGGAATTGCCTGGTATAGGTAGTTCCGGCCAGGATGAGGACATGGAGGAAGAAGTGTTGAGAATTCGCTTCAAAAATGATGAAGGCGAAATTAAGTATCTGGAAATCAAATATGAGGAATGATCAGGAGTGACTGGAAAATTAGGCTTTCTTTTATTAATCATCAGTCAGATAATTCTGGCTCAAAGTAATATCCAACATAACCCGCCCCGAAATTATCAACCGGGACAAAAAGTAGAAATAACCGCCAGTCTAATTGGAGATGTGAGCGGTTTGCAAGCAGCTGAGATCCATTACCGAAAACAGGGTCAGGATCAATATCACACTGATGAGATGTTCAAGCAGGGTGATCAATTCTATTATAACATTTCGGCTCAATTTGCCGGTGAAAATGGTCTAGAATATGCCCTCATCTTTCGAATGGAAAATGGTATAGTTACTTCACCAGCCAGTATGCCGCTCACCAGTCCTCATTTTATCCAAGCGAAATCGCAAAAACCAAATCAACCCGGCCCTGTTCTCCTATCTCCTGACCAGGGCGAACAACTCTCATCCGGGCAACCTGTATTGATTGCGATTTCACTGTTTAATATTGAGCAGAGAATCAGGAATATAAGGCTGCTGGTAAATAATGAAGATTACACCGGTCAGGCTGAAATTCTGCAGGATGTTGTAACATTAAACATTAAAAATCCTGTTCCTGGATACAATCAAATTATATTTAAATATGCTGATGAAGAGGGCAAGGAGCGAAGTTTCCGCTGGAATTTTACAGTTGCCCAAAAAGAGTCGGCCCGAAAAAGAAAGCTTAACTATTCCGGAAAACTGCGGGCTGGAGCCAATTATGAAAATATAAATAATGTGAGTCAAAATATAGCTCGCCTGGATTTTAATTCCAGTGGCGGTTATTCCGATTTTGGATACAAATCTCGAGTCTATATGAGTTCTCTGGAAAATAGCGCAGCCCAACCTCGCAACCGCTACAATTTTGAAATTATTAACCCCCATTTCAATCTTACTTTTGGTGACTATTACCCGGATTTGTCTGAACTCAGCCTGTATGGCCGTCGAATTCGAGGTATCGAAGCTCAGGCTGAACTGGGATTTTTTAAACTCCATACTGTCTGGGGCTATTCTAAACGCAGTACAACCGGTAATATTTCCGCAACCCCTGACACTTTGGACGAAGGTTATCTTTTTCAAAGAGATGACTATGATTTTCAGCAACAGGTCCTGGGAATTCGGCCTTCTTTTCAAATTGGCGAGGCTTTTGAATTCGGTTTCTCCCTGATCAAAGTCAAAGACGACACCAATTCGGTTGACAGATATATCAATGATCTCAATAACACACCTCAGAATATTATCAATATGGCTACAAAGCCCCAGGAAAACATCAGCATTGGCGCTGATTTTAACCTCCATCTCGATAATAATCGCATAATCTGGGAAAGTGAAGTGGGACTTTCGCAATTAAACCGTGATATCTATGGCGGAGCAATATCGCTGCAAGACCTGGACACATTTTTTCCCGATGACAGTCTTGAGAATGATACGATCACAATTTCCGATGACAATGAAATTCCCCTGGAATCAATCCCTGTTGATCCACGAGATTACAGTCATTTTTTCACAATTAATGAACATCTTGATCCTTTAATTCCCATTATTCCGGATAGCAGTGGAAACATCGGCTTTGAACAGGTCTGGAATATGCCTGCTCTGGCTGTTCTTTCTAAAGCTCGTTTCAATTATTTCAGAAATTATATTGTACTTTCCTATAAAAAAATCGGTCCCAAATATACTTCACTGGTCAATCCTTATCTGCAGCGCGATTATCGAGAAATTAAATTAATGGACCGCATTCGTCTTTGGCAGGATAAGTTATTTTTCAATTTTAGTCTGGCCAACAGAAAGAATAATGTCTCTGTTGGCAAAGAACAGCAATATGACCGCAACACCTATAATGTTGGGCTAATGCTAATGCCCGGTGGACGCTACCCTCGCATTAACTTGAACCATACTCAAAATTTGCGGACAAATCAGGCAGGAATTGATAGCGTTTACAGTGTCAATGAATCTATTGAGATCATTGATAATCGAATTGATATGGCTTCATATCGCAATAGCTTTACAATTTCTCAGGATTTTGAGTTACTGGAACTAGAGCATAATGCTCGACTCAATTATTCAATCTATAACACGGAAGATAGAGTTGATAATCGACCGGAAAATTATAATTTCCCGGAATTCCAAAACTCTGTTATCCGTTTTAATCTTATCTCCCACCTTTTTCAACGCTCCCGGGCTGGATTTAGCTTAAGCAATAATCAAGCAAAACAGGATACCGCCCGCACTTCTATTTTTGGCTTTGGCCTCAATTTTAATTATCTGGAGCGCCGTGATGTTTATAGTCTGTATGGGAAATACAATTTCAGTCAGGGCAAAGGCGAATATGATTTTATCAAGAACAGTTTTTATGCTGGCTTTGATTACTATATTTTTGAAAATCATCAACTCAGCTGCACGGCCAACTATGCCCTGATGACAGACAATAAAAATGATAAAAACTATAATAATATTCGAATAAATCTATCCTGGAATTTATACTTCTAGTTAATTTTTGGTGTGGTAATAATAGAGAGCATTGAGTAAAAATAATAACATATCAAAGCTGGACTGGATCATTCCGTTAATTCCTCTTCTGGTGATTGGAGTGCTATATTTTTCCAATGTTTTTAGAATTCCGGAATTGAAAAGCATTGACCTGCGCTACAAAATTCGTGGTGAAGAGGATATCTCTCATTCCGATGTTATAATCATTGCTATTGATGAGCCCACATTTCAGGGGTGTGTTGAGGATTATCCCTATCCCCGCTCCTATTATGCGGAATTGGTTGAGAATTTAAATGAAGCCGGAGTAAGCAGAATAGTATTTGATATTGAATTCACCCAGCACTCAAAGACCGCGCCCCATAATGACACCCTTTTGGCCCAAAAAATAGGTGCCAATAACAATGTTGTCTTAAGTGGTACGCTGGTAAAAGACATGGCTCGCAATTACACTTATCCGCTGAAGCCAATGGAATTAATACGGAAAGAAACCCAGGCCTGGGGCATTGTCAATGATGTTCAGGATATCGACGGATTTGTGCGCCGCTATAACATTTTTTATCCCAGTCAAAAAAAGAATTATTTTACAATTGGAACAGTGGCCTTTGCTCTCGAAGGAGGCCTTGAGCCTGGATTCACCTGGGAAAGAGAGGGCAAATATTGTCTGATCCAGGATAGTGTCCATCAAAAATCCTTGCCTATTCGTACCTACAGAACCGGGCTCTGGCAGGAACAGACGTTTTACATTAATTATTACGGACCGGCGCGCACATTCCCCTATTTTTCCATGTCTCAGGTTCTGGATGATAGTGAATTTGACCTACGCCAGAAAAGCGATACCGACTACATGGAAATCTGGGAAGCCAACTCCAGCTTGCCTCTTTTTCTGCGCATCAATTTTCTATCCAAACAGCGTCAGGCTGAAGCCCAAAAGGCTCTTGAAAAAGGGCAGCGCGAAAAAGTGCGCCAGATTATCCAGCAGGAAAACCCCTTTCGCGATAAAATTGCCATGGTCGGGGTCACCCTTCCGGAACTGCATGATAATCGCTACACGCCTTTTTATTCTTATCAGGGCAAGCATCGGCTCATGCCAGGAGTCGAGACCCATGCCCATGCCCTTCAGACCATGCTTGATCAAAATTATCTCAAAAAGACACCTTTTTGGGTTAATGGTTTAATGATCCTGCTTTTTTCTTACTTGATCGCCTTTGGTGTCAAAATTATTCGGCCTTTACTGGCTGGAATTGCCAGTTTTGTGATTATTATTTTGATCTTTTTCGCCAGTGTTGTCCTGTTTAATAATTTTAATCTTCTGTTGCCAATTATGCCTGGCTTTGCAATTGTGATTGTATCTTATTTTGGAAGCATTGCTTACCAATATTTTACAGAAGAGAAAGAAAAGCGCAAAATTCGGAATATGTTTAAGACCTACACCAGTCCTAAAGTTCTAAAATATCTGGAAGCCAATCCGGAAACATTCAGCCTCAAAGGCGAAAAAAGAAAGGCTACTGTTTATTTCTCAGATATTGCCAATTTTACTTCCGTATCAGAGCAACTTTCTGCTGAACAATTGACAACGCTGTTAAACGACTATCTTTCGCCGATGACAGATATTCTCATGCGTTATGGTGGCTATGTTGACAAATATGAGGGTGATGCAATTATGTGCGACTTTAATGTGCCCTTTTTTGATCCTGATCATACCTGGAAAGCCTGTTACGCTGCTCTTGATCAGCAAGAATTTTTGCAAAAAAGAAATGCCCATTATGAAGCCCAATATTCTGCTCATATCAAAGTGCGCTATGGCATAAATACAG
>DATGCI010000212.1:0-10301 GCA_035312185.1 bacterium | reverse complement strand
AAGATACTGAGCCCACGACCAGGATTGAACTGGTGGCCTCATCCTTACCAAGGATGCGCTCTACCACTGAGCTACGTGGGCACATACCAAAATTAAACGAGCGGGTGAAGGGAGTTGAACCCTCGTAACCGGCTTGGAAGGCCGGGGCTTTACCACTAAGCTACACCCGCTTAAACCACAAAAAAATATGTGGGCCGGGGAAGATTCGAACTTCCGTAGACTCTCGTCGGCAGATTTACAGTCTGCTGCCATTAACCACTCGGCCACCGACCCCTTTATATCTTGAAGGCGTTGCGAATTAACTTCTCCCAAGACCCTATCATTGTGGATTTGGTAGTGCCTTCTATCTTTTACCAAAGAACTGAGCCACCAGCAGGAGTCGAACCCGCGGCAAGCTGATTACAAATCAGCTGCTCTACCAACTGAGCTATGGTGGCAAATTCACTTATCGAAAAGCCCTCAATTTTAAGTTAAAGAAAATTTTATATCAAGCCTTTTTTTATTTTTTTTTAGTTTTAATTAATATAAAGAGTTTTTTAACTTCATTTGTGAGGAAGATTGGGCCAATAACTAAACTTTTTGTGGCTTTTATTGTTAAAAATCGTAATAATTTATGATTTTCCCGCTTTACTATTATATATAATGATTTGTTGAAAAAGGACGATTATTTTAATTTTGCGAATTAAATTAAATTTAAGTAATAACCTATTATCAAAGAATAAGGAATCAAAATGAACAACCATCAATTATTAGAAATCATTGACGGCTTTCACAATCTTAACATCGTTGTCATTGGAGACATTATGCTTGATAAATACATCTGGGGCGATGTCAATCGCATTTCTCCGGAAGCTCCTGTCCCTGTTGTCAACGTTGACAGAGTAGAATACAGAGTGGGTGGTGCTGGAAATGTTGCCACTAATCTGGCTGGTATGAGCTGTCATAGCTCGATTCTGGCTATTACTGGTAACGACCACAATGCTGATATTCTTGAAGAACATCTCAGAGAGCACAATGTAAAAGCCCTTTTCGATAAAGATAAAAAACGGTGTACCACTGTCAAATCCAGAATAATTGCCCAACGCCAACAACTCGTCCGCATGGATAATGAGGTTATCGATAATTTCAGCAGCAGGCAAACAGAAAAACTGCTGAAAAAAATCACATCAACTGGTGATCAGATAGATGCTATTATTTTATCCGATTATGCCAAAGGGCTATTGACTAAAAATTTCATTCAGCACATTATCAGAGAATTTAACAATACTCCTGTAATAATTGACCCTAAGGTTCGTAATTATGAAAGATACAGAGGTGCCACTGTTATAAAGCCTAATTACAAAGAATTTTGCCAGGCGGTCAACAAAGAGCACATTTCTCTGCAAGATTTAAAAAAATATGCTGCTCAGATTGTCGAAAAATTTGATTTCGCTGGCTTAATTGTAACTCTTGGAGAAAACGGCGTCTTTTACTTTGATGATGGGCGCAGCGAAATAATTCCTACTGAGGCACATGAAGTTTATGATGTTAGTGGTGCCGGGGACACTTTTACTGCTGCCTTTACTCCCGGTCTAATTATCAGTGATGATTTTGCCAAAGCAGCTCGCATCGGCAATCTGGCTTCCGCAGTTGCGGTGGAAAAAGTTGGTACTGCTGCTGTGACAAAAGAGGAATTAATCAAAAAAATTGGATAATATTCACTAATAATATAGAAAAGGCCGGTTGATGATCAACCGGCCTTTTTAATTTTAAAACTATTTGTTCAGTTTTTAACGATATTCTTGAGCTTTTTTGCGCATTTCCATGGCTTCATCTTTTTGTCCAAGGTTAAACAATGATTTCCACAGAATTTCATATCCAACACCAAGTCCCTGAATTTGATCATTTTCTTCGAGACGGCTGATGTAACGACGAGAATATTCTTCTGCTTGGCTATAATTTTCAGATTCAAAATAGGCTTGAGCGATACGGACCAGAACTGCTGGATCATCAGGATTTTGTTTGAGCACTTTCTGATATTCCTGAGTGGCTTGTTCAACATTACCATTCCGCATGTGAACCTGGGCTAAAAGGAATCTTAGGTTTTTGTTATCTGGATCTTCTTCAAGCAATTTCTGTCCCAATTCCAGTGCTTCTTCATAACGTTCCTGTTTAACAAGGAAAGTCACTTTTTGTAATTTCAACTGCATAAAATCAGGATGTTCTTCTAAAATGGAATTTATTTCAGCAAGGGCTTCGTCAGGACTATCAAAAGTAGCTGTGTAAGCAGTCAGGATATTCTCATCAAAAATTCCTTTGCTCATAGCCTGATTGGTATATTTTTGTACTGCTGAAGAATCACCCATTTGATAATAGCACTGTACTACACCTGTATATGTACTTTTTGAGGTATCGCTAATCTCTAAGGCTTTTTCAAAATCATCGGCAGCAACCTGAAGGAGCGAATCTTTTACTTCAGGAAAAATGGCATCTAATGCTTCATTGAATTTTTTAACTGCTCTGTTCTGATAATTGGCCCAAATTTTCCGCTTAAATTGGGTAGCTTTATCTTTGTACTCTGGTGATAGTTCTACTGCCTTATCAAGATGTTTACTGGCTTTATCAAGATTTCCCTGAGGGCCATAAACTTTAGTAGCCAGAAGATAGTAAACTTCTGGATTATCGGGATATTTGTCTCTGGCAATTTCCAGTTGCTCTCTTGCCTTTTCAATATTATCCTGCTGAAAGTAAACCTTGGCCGAGGTAATTTCCGGTGGCTGGCAGGATGTTAAAAGGAAAAGAGCCACAACAAAAACACTTAACAGCACTAAAATTCTATTAATTTTCATCACAGAATCTCCTTGGTTAATTATCAAAAAATCTACTGAATTTATAGAATTTAGAATCAATTTTCAAGCACTGCTTTGGCTTTTTAAATTATAACTTTTAATTGGTTAAGAGCTAATACTAAAAATCACAATAGCTCAAAAAAAATTTAAATTTACAAAGTTTTCAATAATTCCATCATCCAGACTTCCACTCATCCAGCAAATCACAAAATTCAGTGTGCCATCTATCACAACATTATAGAATCAACTTGAAATAAACAGCAAAACCATTTAATATTAGATTACAAACTTTACTGAATGGAGTTAAATATGAGACACAAAGTAATGCTGGCAATTTTTTTGTTTTTTTTCCTGGGAAATGTTACTCCCGGTGGCGAAGTGGCGCAATATGTAAAGATTAAGCCCCGCAATAATTTTATGCTGATCCTGGATACCAGTGGTAGTATGAGAGGACAACCACTTGATCAGGCCAAAAAAGCTGTCGAGGCCTTTCTTAATGACATTAAGTCAGAAGATCAGGTCGGACTGCTTAGTTTCAATTCCCGGGTTGAGCGTGTTTTTTCGGTCACAAGTTCATATAATCGGCAAAGCTCTCGAATTCGAAATTTGCGGGCAACCGGTTCAACAGCTCTCTACGACGCAATTGCCAGTGGTTTTGACAATTTGAGATCATTACAGGGCGCCCGAATCATTCTTTATCTTACTGATGGGCAGGACAATCGAAGCCATTTTACTATTAATGATATTCGCTCGATGACAAAATCGGAAAATATTTTTGTCTATGGAATCGGTCTGGGAAATGTGGAGATTAACAAGCTGCGGAATTTGTCGTCGGCCACTGAGGGCTACTTCAGTATGGCGAATAGTCCAGATGAACTCCAAACTTTATATAAAGATGTGCTGGCAAAATATTATCAAAAATATGGAAATGAACTCACAAAAACAGGCGCTTTAACTATCAAATCTATACCTGGAGATCTACCAGTTTCTGTTTCTGGCAGCAAAAGAGGACGTACTCCTATCAGTCTATCATCTTTGCAATCAAGGAACTACCAGGTCGAAATAGATTATGGAGAGGGCACCTGGCAGGCCGATGCCAAAATAAAAGCTGGCTATCGCGCCATTATTGATGCCCGGCGCTCAGAAGTAGGTTACTCTCTCATAATTGGTTCAAAGCCGGTTAAATCGGCAGTTTTTCTGGATGGTAGTTATATCGGCCAGACCACAATTACGCCAATAAAAAAGGAAAAGGGCTTTTTTGGCAAGGTTGATGTAAAAAATCTGGGAAAACAGCTCACAATTCCAATGGTTCCTGCTGGCCAACATAAATTAAAAGTTGTGGCTATGCCGGATTCAGATGTTGATCTGGGTTCATCTTTGACCTATGAATTTGATTTCGAAGTTAATGGTAAAACGGCTGTCAATGTAAATGTGCTCACGAAAAAGGCTGATTTTATCGGGCAAAAAGATAAAAAACAGGATCTAAAAGACCAGGTTGATGATAGCTTCGACGAATTGGAAGATTTCTGAAAGCTTTCGACCATTATCCCAAAAAATATTTTTCTCAAATGGCAATAAGTAAAAACCATTATCCAAAATTTGCTGGAAAAAATCAACCAATACAAACCAGGGAAGACGCAGAGAAATATTCAATTTTCACTTAATATTGTATTAAATTTTACCACTTATTGGTTATGAATATGATAGAAAAAATATACAATTTGTTAGTAATTTTAATTTCAGCTGGCGTGCTGGTTGCAGGCCAACCGCAAACGGTAGACACATTAAATTTGAAAGAGTCGAACTCTGTGAAGATCCCTTTCAGCAATGGTATTTCGGGTGCCTATTACGATAGTCATTCCCGGAAATACATTGATTTTTACCCCCATCTTTATGCCCAGGGGTCTGAAAATCATCGGAGTGAGCCCGTCATAAGGTCAGTTACTCCAATTATCACCCACAATGGGAGGCAAATACCTGTTACACAGCTTCAGGACAAGCAGATTGAATATATCCCTGGGACTGGAATTGTGCGGCACAGCTTGCAGGACTCCAGTTTTGGTTTGACTCAGTATAGTTTTTGTCCCTTTTATGTCAATCATCCTCTTTGGGTAATTTATATTGTTTTGGAAAGTGAAAACATTAATGAATACGCTTTGAATATCAAGATTGAGGACAAATCTTTACGTGCCAATGTGGGAAAATGGTCTTATGTAAATGATAATAAACGCTGGCTATACGTCGTTATTTCTGCTAGTGAAGATGGTCAAAAAGGTAATTTTCACACTGTCAATAATTTTAAAAATCAACACACCGGTTTTTCCGCTTTATTAACTGAAATCGATTGGTGGGAAAGCTGGCATGAACAGAGTGTCCATCCCCGTGTATTTGAAAAAGTAAAAAAACAATTTTACTTTCAAACATTAACTCATATAAAAATGGCCCAGTGTCGCGAGCAAGGACCTGCTCAGGGTCAAATTTTTTCCAGTTTGAACCCGGGGAGTTCCTGGACCTATCTGGCTGACCAGACTTATGCTACAGAGGCGCTCTTAAAATCAGGGCATATCCAGGAAGCCCGGCAGTCTCTCCAATTTCTATTGGACAATAACAAGTGTGGCCACTTCCAAAATTATGAATGGTTTGGTAAAAATTATGGAATTGGCCAAAATTATTTGCTCTCGGTTTCAAAATACTATGGAAAAGGCGGTGAGGCAACTGATTCCGCCCAAAACGGACCAAATATTGAATTAGCAGGATTCGGATTGGTACTGGCAAATATTGAAGATTATGTGAAGACTACCCAAGATATCCAATTTTTGGAGTTCTACTGGGAAAAAATTCGCTACCAAATTGCTGATGTTTTGATTTACTCTATAGATCAGACTGGTCTTATCCGCAAGGAATCTGGCCCCTGGCGAATTTACCTGCCCGGCAAGCATTTTACCTATACCTCTGTTAGTGCTTATCGAGGTTTGCTGGCTGCCAACTGGATGGCGACAAAAATGGGCGATGAAAGCTATGCTGTGGAATGCAAATTAGCAGCTCAAAAACTGCGGACCAATATCGAAGAGAAATTGTTTTTAGAGGACAAAAACGTTCTAAAAGGTAATCTTGAAGGAAGAATTCCGATAGAATACTCCGATGGTTCCGTTATTGAAGCTATCAATATTTTATTCTCACCTCAGGACAAGATCAGCAAAGCAGCCTTAAATACAGTTAATGATAATCTAAAATTTAATGATGCCCCTCCAGCATATTCCAATCTAATGGGAAATAATCAGATTCATGACAATCTTTTTATTAATTTACGTCTGGCTTTAGCTCTTCAAAAAATTCGCAAAACTGACCAGGCTCAAACAATTATGAACAAGATCATCAAGCGTGCCGAGAAACAGGGTTTTCTGTTGCCTCGCTACTACAATCAGAGATCTAACGGCGGTCGGGCAATGATTGGGCGAGGTGCTTCAAATATTATCCTTTATTACATTGAACAATCAAGTGAATAAGTTTCAACTACTTATATTTTTTATAATTTTTACTACAGGCTGCTCGGAAAATCCATTCACTTCTTCAGAGCGCAGGATTCTCGAGCTCCACAACAACAGAAACATATCAAGCCGAACATTTCAGCAATACAACCAGGCCAGCACAAAAACACAACAAAGATTGGTTCTGGCAAGTGCCAATTCAGGCAATGAAGAGCTTCTTTTTAACCTAATTGACCTGTACTCCAAAGCCACACCTGTAGTCAGGCAATACATTGCTTTTGCCCTTTCTCAATTTGACCAGCCGGAGGCCCGCAACTTCCTGATCAAAGCCCTTAAGACAGAATCCGTTCCCGAGGTCAAAGAGCAATTATTGCTATCTATGGGCAAATTAGGCGAAGAGAAGGATCTGACCTGGATCTTGGAGAGCTTTTGGGATAATGGTCAAAAGCTATCGCTCCTTCAAACGATTGGCTACTTTTTTGATCGAGATATTATATCATCTCAAGCAGCACAAGTCTGCATCCAATCCTTAAAATCTGATCGTCCTGATATACGTTTTGAAGCAGCTACAACATTAACCCGTTTTGATGATATTGATCCGCTCCAGCAAAATTTTGAAGTGATAACAAAAGCATATCAAAATAGCTCAGTAGAAACACGGCAAAAGCTTCTCAATATTCTTGGTGAACTCAAATTTGACAATAAAGATGAGTTATTCCTTAAGGCTCTTAATGACTATGCTGAGCAAATTCAAATTGAGGCTGCCCGCCATTTACCAGCATTGCAATCCCCTCAACCGCTCATTTTGCAAGCGCTTAATATGGATTTGAGTTCAAATGTAATAGCATCGCTTCTATCAAATCTTCCGTCAAAAAACACATTGATCCAGTCGCTGGAGCCTCAACTTATCCAGCTTGCTAAAAGACATCCTTCCCAACATGTGCAAGGTCTGGCTTTTCAATATCTGATCGAATTAAAACCGCTCCAGAATGCAACCATTATTCCAGAAAATCCTCAGATGATACCATATAAAATAGTAGGCTTCTACAAGTCTGGAGAAGAAGTCGTTCTGGATAGTTTATTCAAATATTCTTTGTATTCCGATCCAGCGATCTCTACACCAGCTTTTAGTTATTTGCTTGATTTATTTAACACTCATCTACAGGATAGCGGTCGAAACCAAAAGATGAAACAATATATTGCGCACGGATTAACAGATAAGGATCCGGTCAAAGCTGCTCTGGCTGCACGCTACTATCGTGAGATCGGTTTTTCAGACTTGCCTGTCAAAGAGAAAATATACACAGCACTCTCCGAAATCGTAAAAACCGGTCATGCAGAAGCGGCTCTAGAGTTGATTGAAACTATTAAATATTTGCAGCCGCATGATGCTGTCCAGCATCTCTGGCCACTTTTGAATTGTAAAATTTATGCAGTCGCCAGTAAAGCCCGCCAGGTGTTGGTCTCGCTTTACCAGATTAGTCCGGATCAAATCGATGATTATACATATCAGGCCCCTCCACAGCGCAACTTAAAAAAACTGGTCAACTATGGCCTGACCAGTCGCGTCAGATTTTCAACAGAGCGCGGTTACTTTACCATTCAGCTGGATGGTTATTTTGCGCCCTTTACATGCTCTAGCTTTTTGAAACTGGTTGAAGAAGATTTTTATGACGGCCTCACTTTTCATCGTATTGTGCCCAATTTTGTAGTTCAGGGAGGTGACCCGCGCGGAGATGGTTGGGGCGGTCCAGATTTTACACTTTTAACTGAGTCATCAATGCGAAGTTTTATAAAAGGTTCTGTTGGAATGGCCAATGCTGGTGCAAATACCGAAGGTTCACAGTTTTTTATTACAACTACTTATCAACCTCATCTTGATTATCAATATACTCGTTTTGGGGAAATTGTATCAGGCATGGCGGTCATCCAACAATTACAACCTGATGACAGAATATTGACGGCAGAGATATTACCTTAATAGAAAATTTTCATATTCAAATTCTTAAGGTTTAAAATTTCATAGATATATTTCTGAGCTGCCTAGCAGGTTATTATACACATTTAATGAGCGAAGAAAGATTTAAAAAATAGGCCTAATTCAAAATAGAATTGAAAGGATTATATTGTTGTTGAAAACGCCAAAATTATTGACCACCAACCCCAAAAAAGCCAGCCACTCAATTATCCAAAAATATTATGTGCTGTTTTAGTATATGACCGTTTCAAATTATATGTTAAAATTCAATTTTTTATATTAATCGCGCCACCACAAATCCGGCCATGAAACCGATTAAAAAGACTACAGTGAGCACCCGATGATTTAAGACCTCTTTTTTGTAGCCCTTTTTTATGGCAATTACAGAAACATAATATCCGATGGCATTTATTACCCATAAAATTGGCATAGTTAGGACCTTGACAATAATTGGCCCGATAACAGGAATTGCTCCAACTAAAGCAATCAATCCCGAAAAAGCATTGGCAATTACACCAAAAACGACCACAAAAACTGCAATAATATCGGCGTCAATATGGAGCATTAAGCCAATAAAAACAGCCAAAATGATAAATGTCCATATCAACAGGAGTTTCCAGTTTTGTTTTATAAACTCATTTATTCTGTTGATGGCGGCCTCCTTTCAGTTTGGCTACAAGCCAGGTGCCCTTGAGCGAAAATTTGGCTTTTACAATTCTGCGGGCGCCCCCTTGCTCCACCCAAACTCTCCTTTTTCCCTCTAAATTGACGACATTTTCAAAAAATAGGTCACTTTGTTTGACCACAGGCTGAAATGATTTTAATTTTTCCAGCTCTATATCTATTATATTTACCAGAGTTTTTTGTTCGTTGATCTTTATTTCATCCTGCCCAACTATATGAAATATTGCTCGATAAAATTTGCCTTCCACTTCCACCTTGATGCTCTCGGATGCGAGGTCATTCCCATTTTTTGACCTCAAATACATCAGCATTGATAAAAATGAATAAGTTGGCCCGGAAAGATCAACTGCTTTTCCATTGGAATAATTTATCTGACTGTTAATATAATTGGCAGAAAGCTGCTGCCGGAATCCAGGCTGATCTATCTCTTTTGTTCGTGATTGAGGCAGACAATTTTCACTATTGTAAATACACTCATAATAATTTTCAACTTTATAGAATCCGTCAAAAAAATCATTGGTATTGGCGGTGAACTCCAGTTTCGTTTGATCATTTTGCATAGGCACAATTTTCATTTTCAAATTTAGAGAAGGAATAAATAATAAATTGACAGTATAGTTGTAAATTTCCGCTGAGCAAACCAGGCTGGTAAGCAGTAAATTCATTATAATGATATATAGAATTGATCGGCGGTTTATGTTCATAAATATCTAACTATTCCTCGCATATAAAATTTTCAAGCCTTGCAGAGTAAGATTGTCTTCCGGAATCACATCAATTATATTTGCAAATTCCTGCGATAATCCTCCCGTCACAATTGTAGTTACCGATTGTCGGCCCAATTCTTTTGCAATTTGATCAAGCATACCTTTTACCATATAGACATGACCGCCAAATATTCCACTTTGCATCTGTTCTCGAGTGGTATCTCCAATAATTCTTTCAGGAAACTGCATATCCACAGTGTGGAGTTGAGCTGCCTTTTTAATCAGTTCGTCAAGCCCGGCTTCCAGTCCTGGGCTAATAGCACCTCCAATATAGTTTCCAGCCTCATTGAGAACTTCAAAAGTAGTTGCCGTACCAAAATCAACAACCACAAGAGGTGGGTTAAATTTTTGCCGGGCAGCAACAATATTGCAAATTCGGTCAGCACCCAATGTTTCGGGTTTGCTTACTTCCAGTTTTAAGCCTAGATCAAGTTCATTGCTGACAATCATAGGATCTAGATTAAGATATTTGCGAGCCATACCAGAAAAATTGCGGGTCAGAATAGGAACAACAGAGCCGATGATCGTGGCCCTTAAATCGTGGGGGTCCAATCCG
>DATGCI010000211.1:0-4537 GCA_035312185.1 bacterium | reverse complement strand
GTAAAATAAGAAAAAAAGATTTTTTACGCTCTGCCTATCTTGGCGGCATTAATCCTTTTATTTATTATCTGGTTTTGTTTACTGCTTATGATCGGCTACCAGCCCAGATTGCTCAACCTGTCAACTGTATTTGGGCGGTGTTGATTGTTTTGTTTTCAGTACCACTATTAAATCAAAAAATTGGATGGAAAAGCTTTGTGGCTATTCTGATCAGTTTTTCGGGAGTGGTAGTTGTTACCAGCCGGGGCGATTTGACCGGTTTTATTAATGCTGACATATTGGGAGTGCTTCTGGCTTTTTCCAGTGCTATCCTCTGGGCTCTTTACTGGATTTTGAATGTCAAAGATGAACGGGAACAAACTATTAAGCTCTTTCTGAATTATTCTTTTGGTGCTTTTTATCTATTTCTGCTGTCTTTTACTAAATATTTCAATGTTTCGATTGCATTTAAAGACCTAGCCGGGCCTGTCTATGTTGGAATTTTCGAAATGGGGCTGACTTCATTTGTTTGGTTAAAAGCACTGGAATTATCAGAAACAACTGCTCGTATATCAAATTATGTTTATTTATTCCCCTTTATATCATTAATTTTTATTCATTTTATAGTTGGTGAAACAATACTTTTGACTTCCTTTTTAGGACTGCTTCTCATTGTAGCGGGGATATTACTGCAGGAAAGGTTTATGAAAAAACAAATTTAGTTGAGAATAAAGAAACAATTAAGTGTAAAAATAAAATCTAATAAAATGGTGATTATGAGCGAATCTAAAGAAATAATATTAATAGGCGATCGAGTTCTTATTGACCCTAATCCTGCCGACCACAAAACTTCAGCTGGATTATATTTGCCACCTAATGTAACTGAAAAAGAGAAAGTTCAAACAGGCTATATTGTTAAAACCGGGCCTGGTTATCCTATTTCTAGTTCTCAAGCCGATGAACAGCCACCCTGGGAAAAGGGACCTGAGATGACGGCTCCCCAATATCTGCCCCTTCAGGCTGAAGAAGGTGATTATGCGGTTTTTCTGAAAAAATCGGCGATTGAAGTTCAGGTTGATGACAAAGACCTCTTGATTGTGCCTCATTCTGGAATTCTTTTATTGCAAAGAGACAAAATAATAGAAGACGAATAGTTGTGTTGAATAAAAATTTAGATAATAGTGAAGTGGTTGGATCTGAACATTAACAGTTAGGTAGGCGTACAGAAATATATCTGACTTTTGCTAAATTCAAAACAACTGGTTGAAAATAAGGAAATAAAAGAATACATTTTAACACTATTTTGTTTTGTAGGTAGCAGGATTGAAATAAATAGCGAGGGATAAAGATGACAGAAATTAACAGGAAAAAGGCCTGGGACCTTTTATGTGAATTCACCAAAAATAAGAATTTACGCAAACATGGACTGGCAGTTGAGGCGGCTATGCGCAAGTATGCTCAATATTTTGATGAAGATGAGGAACGCTGGGGCATCACCGGTTTGATTCATGATTTTGATTATGAAAAATACCCTTCTGAAGAAGAGCATCCCTATAAAGGTAATCAGATTCTAAAAGAACGAGGCTGGCCAGAAGATATCAGAAAGGCTATTATGGGGCATGCTAATTATACAGGAGTAAAAAGAGATACGCTGATGGCCAAAGCCCTTTATGCTGTCGATGAATTGACGGGTTTTATCATTGCTGTTGCTCTGGTGCGCCCGACAAATAGTATCTATGATGTTAAGCCCCGCTCTGTAAAGAAAAAATTTAAACAGAAAGCCTTTGCTAAGGGTGTTGACCGTGATATGATTTTTAAAGGGATCAAGGAGCTGGATGTTAACGAGACCAAACATATTGAGCGGGTTATTGAAGCACTTCAGGATATCGCCCCGCGCTTGGGTCTGGAAGGAGATTATAAAGATGAGTAAAGAGTGTAGAAAATGTGGTCATACTCTCGATGATGAGGATAAATATTGTCCGGCCTGCGGAACTCCAGTCGATGTAAAACAATTAATGCGCTCCAAAAATGATGCAAAGGTATTGGGGGTCTGTGGAGGATTGGGCGAATATTTTGATATCGATTCCAATCTTATCAGGTTGATTGCCACGCTTTTGATTGTTGCTACTGGTATTTTTCCTGGCTTGATTATCTATTTTGTAGCTGGAATGATCATTCCCAGGGAGGAATAAACTAATAATCCTTATATAAAGGCAGCCTGGGTCGGTAAATCCTAGTGGATTCACTTACGGCAGATTCTATTAAAATAATTAAAAAGTCCAGGGGTATTGGAGAATTAAATGAGTGAAAAGTTGCATAAAAATATTTCTTTGTTAAGCGCTTTCAGTATTGCGGCAGGTGCGATGATCAGTTCTGGATTATTTGTCTTGCCGGGTGTGGTCTATACTAATGTTGGACCCGCTATTATTTTGGTTTATCTTTTGGGCGGATTTTTGATGGTGCCAACAATATTCTCTCAATCAGAATTGGCAACAGCTATGCCCAAAGCGGGCGGTGCCTATAACTATATTATGCGTATTTTAGGAGCTCCGGCAGGAATGATAGCTGGATTTGCAAGCTGGTTCTCCGTGGCTATGAAAAGCGCCTTTGCTCTAATTGGTATCGGCACATTTTTATCTATACTCAATCCGGAAGTGCCAGAATTTCAGATAAGATTATTAGCAGCCGGGGCTGCAATATTTTTCACTTTTATCAATCTTTTTAGCACCAAACATTCCAGTAACCTACAGACTATAATGGTACTGACCTTGATGGGAATTTTAGCTCTATTTCTAATTACCGGATATCCCAATATTGAGATGAATCACTATCAGAATTTTTTCGATAAAGGTCGGGTCGCATTTTTTGCTGCAGTAGGCATGATATTTATTTCTTTTGGCGGGTTAACAAATTTAGCGAGTATGTCGGAAGAAATAACAGATTCTGGTAAAAATCTTCCCAAAGCAATGTTTCTGGCTTTTATAATTATGATGGTTTTTTATATATTAGTCATAGCAACAGTTGTAGGTGTTTTGCCTCATGATATTCTTGCCGGTAATTTAACTCCAGTATCAACAGCCGCTAAATACTTTGCTGGAAATATAGGATTGGTTTTAATGTCTTTTACAGCAATGCTGGCCTTTGTAACTACTGCTAATGCCGGGATAATGTCGTCCTCTCGTGTAGCTCTCGCTTTGGGGCGAGATGGCCTGGTGCCGGATGTTTTTACAAAGCTTAGTCAAAAGCACAAAACACCATATATCTCCGTATTGTTTACCGGTGGTTTTATCACGGTGATAATTTTATCTCTGCATATCGATTCATTGGTAAAAGTAGCATCGGCAATGATGCTATTTCTATTTATTTTAAATAATTTGTCTTTAATTATTATTAGAAATATCAATTTGAGAAACTATCGGCCCACTTTTAAAGCACCATTATTCCCTTATTTACAGATGGCTGCCATAGGCGTTTACTTGATACTGATCTACCAAATGGGGCCGAAGATATTATTAATGACAATCTTCGTAATATTTTTATGTCTGGTTTGGTTCTATTTTTATGCTCGTGGAAAGGACCACTCCAAGTCAGCTCTTATTTTGCTAGTTAAGAGAATCGCCGACGAAAAACTACCCAAAGAGATGTTTCATGAAGATATTGAAGCGGAGCTTTTTGAGTTGTTAAAACATCGCGAAGAGATTTTGGAGGACTTTTTTGATAAGAATATTAAAACGGGAATTACAATCGATCTGGATGAACAAATCAGTAAGGATGATTTCTTTAAACTAATTTCTGATAAGCTGGCTCCTCGAATAGGTCAGAGCAAGCAGGAAATCTATGAAGAGTTTGTAGCCAGAGAAAAAATATCTTCTACAAACATAACTAAAGGAGTTGCAATCCCTCATATAATTATACCAGGAGAAAACCGGTTTCAAATAGCACTGGTAAGAGCAAAACGAGGAATCCAATGGGAAGAAGATAGAGAAAATGTAAGGGCTGTATTTGTATTGATAGGTTCACTCGATAAACGCGATACCCATTTGAAAGCATTAATGGCCGTTTCTCAAATAGTACAAAATGACAAATTTTTCTCAAATTGGGAGTCCGCTGAAAATGCTGATGAGCTTAAATCAATTATTATGTTAATGCCTCGCAAACGGCATGATTAAATATTATAAATTATTTTTAGTGTGTGTTTTAATTATAACAGGGATCAGATATTAGAAAAAATCTATTGCAATCAAATATATTTATAAGATTGTAGATACTATGCTAATAGAGAAGGGACAATCGAATATTTTATGAATAAGAAATTACAGAAAAACATATCTTTACTTAGCGCTTTTAGTATTGCTGCTGGAGCAATGATTAGTTCGGGATTATTTGTATTGCCTGGAGTAGTCTATACCAAAACTGGCCCTGCTATTATTGTCGTGTATTTTTTGGCCGGTTTGTTAATGATACCGACAATATTTTCCCAATCGGAATTGGCTACAGCAATGCCTAAAGCTGGCGGAGCCTATAACTACATTATGCGAATTTTAGGGGCACCTTCAGG
>DATGCI010000210.1:0-42320 GCA_035312185.1 bacterium | reverse complement strand
ACAATGTCAATAATAAACAATAACTTATACCATTCTAAAGTGACTTTACGGGGGGATCCCAGATCGAGTAAAGAGGTAACAATCTTGCTCAAAAGGATATTTATCCTAATAATTATGATTGGATTTGGATTAAACCAATTTCATACTTGCAGTCATAATATCCCGATAAAAGAAGATCAACAGAAATTAGAAGATGTTTCCAGAATAATAGATGCCGATAAAATCAATCCTGCTGATACAACTTTCCCGGGTGGAAGGGGTTCCAACCAAATGGTTATCTACACGTCTAAATATGATGATTCCACCGGCACAAATCAGTGGGGACTAGAAGCAACAATCAGGAATGATACTGTGATTTCAGTAGCTGGAAATAATTCAGCAATTCCTGATAATGGTTTTGTAGTCTCCGGTCATGGCAACATGCAGAAATGGATTTCCCAAAATTTATTCCCTGGAATAATTGTACGTCGAGAAGGTAATAGAATAACAGCCATAACCAATACTGACTCCTATCTTTATCATAGCCGACACCTGCTTAGAAAAGCAAAAAATCTACAGAATCAGAATTACGCATTTCCTAAAAAGACGATTGATTCAATTGATAATATTTATCGGAAACTTGTAAATCTTAGTAAAATCTCCAAGCAAGATGATAATTTACAAAATGCAAAGCGCTATGCTCAAGAATCTTTACAAAAAGCGCGGGATATTTATTATTATAGTTTTCCCAGTCGAAATGAGGAAATTCGTGCTTGCTGGATGCGGATTAGGTCTAAGTCTCCGCAAGAGCTCGAGCAAACTATAAAAAATATTAAAGCATTGGGCTTTAATACAATCTGTCCGGAAACAATCTATGGCGGATATACAATCTACCCCAATTCTGTAAAGAGTCTGAAACAGAATCCAAAATTTAAAGGCTGGGATCCCCTTCAGGAACTTACTTCTCTGTGCGATAAATATGATATCAGATTAGTTCCCTGGGTCTGGGTTTTCTTTATTGGCAATAAAAATTCACCTCTGATAGAAGAAAAAGCGAATTGGATGGGTAAATCCAGGCAAGGAGAAATCTATTCCAGGGTTGAGCAAGGATATCATTTCTTTTGCCCTGCCCGCAAAGAAGTTCATAAGTTTTGGCTAAAGGTTTATGAAGACTTATTGCAAAATTATGATATTGATGGTTTACAACTGGATTATATTCGCTATCCTGTTAGCTTGCCCTTTGAATTAGGCTACTGCTATTGTGGCCATTGTCGGCAAGATTTCAAGAAAGTCAACGGGTATGATCCTCTCAAAATTACTCCCCAGAAAAATCCTGAGATTTGGAGAGAATGGAACAATTACCGTAGGGTACAGATCAATAGTTTTGTGAAGTCTACATCTATTTTGAAAGATTCACTGGCTCCTCAAATTGAACTTTCTGCTGACGTTTTTCCTGATACTGAAAGCAGCAAGGCCTCAAAGTTCCAAAACTGGCCCCTCTGGCTAAAGGAAAATTATCTTGATGAAATCTTCACAATGTCCTACACACCAGCAGTTGAAAGGGTCGGAATTCAGAGTAAATTTCTGAAAAAGAACCTCAGATCAGATATTAAAGGTTATGTCGGATTGGGGCCCTATATGGGATTTAGTGCCGATGTTTTGCTGGAAGAAATCTATGCAGTCCAGCAGGCTGGCGTAGATGGAATCTGTTTGTTCAATTACAGCAATTTGAGCCAGGCTCAAATCGAAGCTTTACAAAAAGGCCCCTTTCGTAAAGATGCTCAAAGACCAGATGCTCTTTAGCTTTACTCCTCCAAAATAATTCTAAATCCAACATATTCTTGAGCAGGTGATTCGTAATCCGTTTTAACATTTACTGGAGTAATCGCTGAAGGTCCGAGAATGATTGGCTCATCTTCTGATTGACACCACTCGGCTACATTTCCTCCTAGATCATAGATATTGTTTTTTCCCACGGGAGTAAAATTGCCAACCGGCTGCAAAAGCTCTTTTTTATTTAACTGTTCAATTTTGTTTTTAATTTCTCCAGCATCATCAATATTTATTTCATATCCAGCCCAATAATTCAGATTATTTGCGTCCTGACTTGATTTAACCAAATCGATAAGACTTTTGGATTCCTTTTTCAAAGGCAATCGATATTGCTTGCCAGTTAAATCGGACAACCACATACAGTAAGCCTGAGCCTCCTGGGCAGAAATATCATTAGCAGGATAATTACCAGTAACTGGATCATACTCATAATCGGAATCAAATTCTGCATATTGGGCCCGGGTTACTTCAAATTTTCCAACTTTCAGGCTATCCTGTTGAACTGTCTCAGGAATTAATTTGTCCTTGTATTGTTTACCAAAAAGTCCATTAGAACTTGCTGATTCCTCTAATTTTAATATTTCAGCCAAAGGTGAATCTTCTTTAAAGGCCTCATTAGGTTCTTTGTGAGTGCCAAAGAAATATTTGTTAAACCAGCGTAATTCTTCTTCCATTTTTCGGCGCTTATGAGTCAATTTGCGAAGACCATGAGGTTCTCCCGGAAAAAGCAAAAACCGAACAGGTGCTTTGCCAATTTGCTGCATTGCTCGATAATGTTGCCAGCCCTGTTCTGTGGGCACACTTGTGTCTTCAGTTCCGAAAAATATAATTGTCGGAGTTGTGACTTTCTCCATTTTGAAAAGAGGTGATTTGTTGAGGTAATATTGTGGTCTTTCCCAGGGTGGTCCACCAAAATAAGCATTATCAAATCCTGCTCCAAAAGCACAATTTCCATAATCAGAAGTCCAGTTAACATCACCAGCACCTGGAGCAGCGACATTGAAACGATCACTTTCTATTACACTCTGAATGGCAAGAATGGCACCGTTACTCCAGCCCATTATCCCAAGGCTGTCTTCATCAACCATATTTTTGTCAATGAGATGATCAATTCCAGTCATTATATCAGTGATTTCATATTCATAATATTTCTCTCGAATAGCATCAACCCATTCCAGGCCATGATTTCCTGAACCATGATAATTCACCTTGAGCACAAAACTACCTCGTGAAGTCAGGATATTGGGATAATCAGCCCAGCTTTCGCTGAAGCGATCCAGATCGGCGCCTGACGGTCCGCCATGAATGGAGAGCATAAGTGGATATTTTCTATCAGGATCATAATCATGCGGGTAATAGATAATTCCGTTGACCTTATCGCCTTTAGCACCTTTCCATTCTATAACTTCCGAGCGGGCGATTTCCTTTTTCTCCATCCATTTATTTAATTGAATAATCTTCTTTTTTTCTATTAATTCATGATCTTGAATCTTTGCAGTCTTAATTACAGCTGGTTTATCAGCAGTTGTGTAGTTATAAATGACCTTTTTACCATCGCTACTTACAGCATCAATAAAGATATTTTTATATTTTTCACCTTTTAATTCATGCTTTTTCCAATTTCCCCCACCTTTTTGATAAAAAGCCAGTTTATTCCTGGGGCCATTTGCAAGTGAAGCCAAAACGCCATCAGCAGTAACATAATAGCCAAAAAATCCCAGTTTCCATTCCCAATCCATGGGAACAGGCTGGCCTTCTTTTTCTTCGACATCAAAATAATATAAGGCAGGAATACTAATATAATCATCATCTGGTTCATTAGAAATTTTGTATGAACAATAAAAGCCTTTTGAATCAAGTGCCCATTTATATCCATTGGGATCCAGGCTTTCTTTGGTAAATATTTCTTCCCGTGTATTTTTTTCTAAATTGTATAAAAATTGTCGGGGAGGTATTTTATTATCATATTTATAATGAATATTTTGATTTTCATTGGTCACTATCCAATTTTTATCAGGAGAAATAGCAAATTCCTTGATTTTACCTTTATTTTCGCTGACCCGTTCAACTTTCTTTTTATTTAGATCAATTTTAAATAACCGCACCGGTCGATAATGTTCTTAATCACCGACTACAATAGATTTATCATCCTTTTCCTCAAGTTCTTTTTCAAGCAAATATTGATCTTCCCGAGCGGTAAAAAAGATTTCATCATTATTAAACCACTCAAAATCCTGTACCCCTTTCTCCAGAGAAGTCAATTTGTAAGGTTCACCACCCTTTGCATTCAATAGCCAGATTTGCGTTTTGGAATCTTCGTCACCCCGACTTGACATGAAAGCTATCAATTCACCATTTGGTGACCATTTAGGATTTCTACAACTTTTCTCTCCCCGGGTTAATTGGATCTCCGTTGAGTCTTTCAATGATGTTTTGTAAATATGGCCAACCAGTTTATCGACTTCCTGATTAGGTGACCTCTTAACCCAGACGCCCCACTTGCCATCAGGACTGATATCAAAACTACCAGCGTATTCCTGTTTGAGAACATCTTCAATATTCCAGGCCTCCTCGTCATTTATTTTTAAATCAGCATAAATACCATTAACAATTAATAAAAAAATAATGCTTACTGTCCAGATTCGCTTAAACATAATGACCTCTTTTTTTAATCACAAACATATTAGTTATTTCTTATGGAGTCCAATTTTATTAACTTTTTCTCGTATTTCAAAATGATTGAAAGGGTATATACAACAAAACTCAATATGTTTTTATCATAAGAAAAGAGATAATTAATAGAATTGGATAACTTTTATGTTTGAGAATAATGAAAATTTATTTGAATTGGAAAAACAGGGGATAGAATATTTATTTCAGATTATTAAGGATCCTGTGGGAGAAAGAAGTCCACTTTTTTTCAAAAATCTTGAAAAGAATGGTCTAAAAAAAGTACCTATATTAAACCAGATTCTGTATTTGCTGAATTATATCAATGAAGCTGGTGAAATTCCACTTACAAAAACGGGAAATCTTAAAACCGATCTTGTTGATGAACTTTATAATCAGGGTTTTCTTTATGACTATGAGATCGAGGAGGGTATTACTAAATTGTATGGCCAGGAAAGCTCGCTTACTATTAACCTGACCAAGATCCTGCTTGACATTTCCGACTTGACAAAAAAGCGCCATAATAAATATTCATTAACAAAACGAGGCCAGGAACTACTCGACAAGCCCAACCAGTTGCTGCAATATATTTTTCATCTATTTGGCGAGACCTTTAATATGGCCTATTTTGATGGTTATAGTGATGATGGAATTGGTAATGTTGGATATGGATTTACCCTCTTACTTCTGAATAAATTTGGAAATGAATATCGGAAGGCTTTCTTTTATGCTGAAGAATATCTTAATGTAGTTCCCCAATTTCTAAATAAACCTTTTGATAGCCTTCTTGAAGATAGAAATCTCTCAAAAAGAGCTTATGTTCTGAGAACATTCCACCGATTTCTGAACTTCTTTGGAATAATTGAAATAGAAAATAAGGAGATTATTAGGCCTTCTGAAAGTAAAATAAAAACAACCCCATTATTTAATAAATTCATTGGATTCGTGGTCAATCATAATTAATACAGAATTGATTATAATCTTAATAATAGCAAACTCAGAGAAGCTACTTTGAAAAAATTAATTATTATACTAATATTTTTATTTACCCTTTTAGGTGCTGGCAAAAAAGCTACTATTCTAGCACCGGCTACTCCCTCATCTATTCCAATTATTTTAACTGCTCAGGATAAAGACTGGCAAGTTGAACTCTTTATGAATCACTCACGGGCCCATTCTCTTTTTTTAAAAGGGGACGCTGATATCCTGGTTACCGGTCTCTCAGTAGGTAAAAAATTCTACGAGCAAAAAATTCCGATTAAGATTATTAACAGCTTTGTAAGTGGGCTTTCCTATCTGGTATCTTACGACGATTCTTTGCAAAATTTTCAGGATTTGAAAAACAGGGAAATATATCTGCCTTTTCAAGGTGCTCCTCTTGAAGAGGTTACAAAATATTTTGTCAATCAATCTGGTCTGAATTGGGAACAGGATGTAAGTCCACGTTATGCCCCTTTTCCTTCAACAGTTAATATGTTGCTCAATAACAAAATTGAAGTCGCTATCTTGCCTGAACCTTTTGTGACTAAAATTGTATATACAAATCCTGACATAGAGATTGCGATTTCCTATTTTGAGGCCTGGAATCATTTCACCGGACAAAAAGATGGTTATCCCCAGGTGGCCAGTTTCATAAAATCTGATAATGAAATTAAATCCGAACTGGTCGCAAAATTTAACAATTCATTAAGGGAATCGATTGATTATATTCAGAATTATCCGGACAGTGCCGTTAAATTAGTTAGGTCCCGATTTGACCTTTCGGAAACTATGCTAAAAAAATCACTTAGTCGCACTCATTTTTCACCTGTAACCGGTCAGGATTTACAAAATAAAATAACCGATTATTATCAATTATTGGACAAACCAATTGATGAAACATATCAAACTTTTTTTCTCGACGATTAAAAAAAATCTGATCGCCTTTTTAGCCTTTATATTGATCTGGCAGATATTGTCTTTTTTCTTTCCGCCCTACATTGTCCCCTCACCTATTGCCCTTCTGGCTGATTTAGATAATTTAATTACTGCCTCACTGGCCAGACATCTTGAGATTACTCTCTTTAGAATTATTACTGGATTTGCTTTAGCCTTTGTAATTGGAACATTGATTGGATTTGTATCCAGTCTTTTGAAAATTCGGGAATCTATGCAAACTATTTTGATCCTTTTTCAGGTATTGCCCGGGACAGTTTTAGGAATTATTTTTTTGTTAATATTTGGTCAGGGTAGCGCCGTTCCTATTGCCATGATTGTAACGCTTACTACTCCTCTAATAGCGATCAACACTGGTAATTCTTTGCTAAATGTTAATCAAGAATTAAAGAACGTGGTGGTCAGCTATGGAGGAAAAATCGTTGATGTTATTCGCTATGTCCATCTACCTGCTTTAGTACCGGCCATGCGCAGCAATCTGACAGTAGGTCTTGGTTTTGCCCTAAAAATAGTTATTCTAGGTGAATTCATTGCAGCTGAAGCCGGTTTAGGCCATCTGCTCAATATTTCAAAAATATATTTCAATATGCGCTCAGTATTTTTCTATCTTCTGACCATTGTTATTATTATGCTTATATTTCAAATTTTGATCAATCTTATTTTTGTAATTTTCTTTGAAAAATATCTCTTTACTCATGGTGAGAAATAATATGCTGAAGATAAAAAATCTATCCAAAGCCTATGGTAATACAACTATTATTCAGAATCTGAATATGAAAATTCAGAAAGGCCAGAAAGTATGTTTATTTGCGCCTTCAGGAACAGGAAAAACAACATTGATTAATATTATTAATGGTCTGATAGACTCCTATTCCGGTCAGATTATCAATGAGGCGAAGAGTATTTCCACCATTTTTCAGGCCCCTGATCTTTTCTGGTATAAGACTGTTCGTGAAAACATTTTATTTCCATTAAAAATCAAAGATATAGAATTTGATGATGAATTAAAAGAATACTATGAAAGCTGGCTGGAGATAACGGATTTAAAGCAACATGAGAATCACTATCCTCATGAACTTTCCGGCGGTATGAAACAAAAAGTTGCTCTGGCAAGAGGATTCATTTTCAATCCTGATCTAGTACTCCTGGATGAGCCTTTTAATTCAATTGATATTCGCGCCAAAGATAAAAGCATTCGCTTTATCTTAGACAATTACCCCAAAAGTACTTTCCTGTTTGTAACTCATACAATTGAAGATATTCCAAAAATTGCTGACAAAATTTTTCTTTTTCGGGAGGATATGCTTTCCGGTTTTCAGGAAATTAAATTTTCTAAGGAGGAGAAGCTTTCGACAATTATCAAAAAAATATTTGAGGAAATATATTGAATATTAGTGATTTGGAGATTTTGCAATCAAAAGGAATGGTTCCAGAATAACATTTGTGCCAAACACCAAAGTTTCATAACTTTAAGATGTCAAGAGTAGATACGGGGGAAATATTATGATGGAAGAAAATTTAGTAGCTTTAATAGAACAAAGTATTACGGATAATTGGAGACAGCCGGCTTTATCTAATTATAAGGCTGATACGCGTACTTATAAGGAAGTTGGCAAAAGAATTCTGGAAATTCACGACGTTTACAAAGAACTCGATATTCAGCCTGATGATAAAATCGCTTTGCTGGGTAAAAACAGTATTAACTGGGCGATTGCTTATCTGGCGACTGTGAGTTATGGTGCCGTTCTTGTCCCGATTTTGTCAGATTTCCACACTAGAGATATTGCCCATATCATCAAACATTCTGAGTCAATTTTTCTATTTTCTGATGATAATTTATTTGAAGATCTTGAAACAGATAGTATTGATAATATTAAGGCTGTATTCAGTCTGGAGAATTTTGAATGTCTTTTCACTCGCAAGAAAAAGATGGATAAGAAAATCAAAAAGGCAAAAGATAACATCAAGGAGCGTAGCATCACTCCGGATGTATTTAGTTTGCCCTCTGTTGCTAAAGACAAATTAGCCAGTATTGCTTATACTTCAGGTACGACTGGCTTTTCAAAAGGCGTGATGACAACCCATAATAACCTGGTGGCTAATATTATCTACGCTTTTCAAAATATGCCTATTAGATCCGGTGATAATATTCTGTCTTTTCTACCTCTTGCTCATTCTTTTGGCTGCGCTTTTGAATTTTTATTTCCCTTTTGCCGGGGTGCTCACATAACTTTCTTGAATAAAATTCCTTCACCCCGGATTATATTAGAAGCTTTTGACAATGTTAAGCCTCGACTTATTCTTACTGTGCCTCTTATTCTGGAAAAAATATATAATAAAAAAATCAAACCCAAGATCAATTCTCAACCCTATAAAGCTCTTTTATCTGTGCCTGGTGTAAATAAGATGATCTACAAAAAAATTAAAGATGGCCTGGTCGATGCTTTTGGAGGCGAGTTCATGGAGCTGGTAATTGGTGGTGCTCCCTTAAATGATGAAGTAGAAGCCTTTCTTAAGAAGATTGAATTCCCTTTTACAATTGGATATGGAATGACCGAATGTGCGCCTTTGATCAGCTATGCTGGCTGGAAGGAGCATAAAACAAATTCTGTTGGGCAACCTGTTTTCACTCTTGATGTCAAAATTGATTCTAAAGATCCTGAAAATGAAGTTGGTGAAATCATGGTCAAAGGCGAAAATCTATTTAAAGGTTATTACAAGGATGAAGAGACAACCAGAAATAATTTTGAAGACGGCTGGTTCCATACAGGAGATCTGGGGACTATTGATAATGATAATTTCATTTTCATTCGTGGTAGAAGCAAAAGTATGATTTTGGGGCCATCTGGCCAAAATATATTTCCGGAAGAGATTGAATCTAAGGTTAACAATCTGCCCTATGTTCAGGAATCTGTTGTTATTGAGCGGAGCAATAAGCTTGTTGCCCTGGTTTATCCTGATTATGAAGCCATGGATAGCGAAGGTATTGAAGAAAGACAATTAAAAGATATTATGCAGGATAATCGTAAGAAATTAAATCAAAATCTGCCTCAATATTCTCGACTAAATAAGTTTGAGCTTTACCCTGAAGAATTCGAAAAATCACCTACTAAGAAGATCAAGCGCTATTTATATCGCTGATTTATAAATTTTCTAGATAAAATTAATTAGTTCCATTATAAATTCCCATCTGTTGATTTTTTAGACAGATGGGAATACTTTGTTTACGCCTGCTTTGTGCTTTGCACAAGCAGAAAAAAAGATGGTGGGTAGAATTTGCTCCGGGTTCCACCCAAAGTTATCTATATTGAAGCCCATTCGTGGGTATTAAAAAGCACCAAAAATTTCAATTGCTACAAATTTAAACTTTTGATTCATATTTAGACAAATCTAAAGATAAACCTGCAAATTTTTTCATTAGTGACAATCCTTGCAAAATAAAATAGAATTCAGATAGACCAAAAAATTACTACATTCAAAATTTTAATCGGATTCCAGACCATTACTAAGACATAAAATACTGGTAAAATCTATTTAATTTGTTTAGGTTATATGAAGTCAAAATAGAACAGTGAATCGATGATTATTTCACAATTAAATAAAATTTTTAACAAGTATTTACTCCTAATTTTTCTCTTAGCACTGCTCTTTCAATGTGGCCAGAAAAAGCAGATCACAGAAAAAACCTGGCTGAAAATGGGCATTGATCAAATACCAGAGCAGTCCGATTATCCTGAACATGAAGCTGTTGTGCTCCTCAACGAGGGCACTTTAACTATTGAAACTGACAAGGATGCCCTTTATAAAGCACTTTTTGAGAAGCATAAGGTGATCAAAATTTTCACCCGGGAAGGCTTCAAATATGGGAATATAATAATTCCCTACGGTGACAAACATAATGTGGAAGATATTTCAGCTCGAACAATTTCCCCGCATGGTCAGGTAACAGAATTAAAAAAAGAAAATATTTTTAGAATAGACAAGTATCCCGGCAATGCTTTTTACTCAGACAAAAAGGCTGTCAAATTTGCTCTCCCTGCTTTAGAGGAAGGATGCATTATTGAATATAGTTATATGGTTTTCAAAGATATTCGAAATTATATTGGCAGGTGGTATTTTCAGGAGCAGATTCCTACCGAACACTCTCGAATTCGAATGATGATACCCGGAGAATGGGATTTGCAATATAATGCCAACAATCTGGAGAAAGAGCCTAAAATCAATCAAGCTCCGGCTGGATTCAAAGCTGAATACGAGTGGGAGCTTTTTGATATTCATGCTCTTGAAGGTGAGGAATACATGCCTGCCTACAGAAATCTGGTTAAAAGCGTTGAATTTGCACCGCCTGGTATTGAAGAATGGTCTGATGTTGTAAACTGGTATTCAGAAATTTTTGAAAGAAGTCAGACTGGAGGCAAACAGATTGAAGAATTCACAAAAGAACTAATCCAGCAAGTGGATTCCAAACAAGATAAAATGAAATTGATCTTCAACTGGGTTCGCGATAATATTCGCTATATAATTATTGAGATTGATGAAGGCAATATTCAGCCTGAAAAAGCCAGCAAAGTTTTCGAATATCGATACGGTGATTGCAAAGACATGACCGCTCTATTAGCCCGCATGTATGAGGCTTCCAACTTGAAGATCGATCCGGTTCTGATCAGCACAGCTTACAATGGCAAAATTGATACATCTTTTGCCACTCCCAATAATTTTGTGCATGTAATCGGCTATTCGCCAGAAATTGAAGGCGGTGTTTGGCTGGATCCGACTGCTCAAAATTGCAGGTTCGGCCAAATTCCATCCTACCTGGAAGGAATGCAAGGATTGATAATTTCTCGGGAATTGGATCAAAATCTCAAAAAATTACCCAGTTCAAGTCATCATGATAACAAAATTAATTATTCATTTTCAATAAGTGCCGATACAAATAATAATATCGTTATAGATGGTCACAATATATTTCAGGGTTTAAATGCAGCAGACTTTAGAAAAAATTACATTGATTTAGATAGCCTAAGAATACAAGAAATTCTTGAAAAATATTTGGCCAGAAATTTTAGTCGTGCCCAAATAAAAAATCATAAAATTAAAAATCTTGCTCCAGAAACCGACTCCCTTTTTCTAGATTATATACTAGAACGTTCAACTTCAGAAAATAATAACCAGTTTATGATCAATCCTCTTGATTTAATGGATTTCAAATTTCGGGATAATTTTCTCAAACAGAAGCGAACGCATCCCATCCAAATCAATTATCCATATTCAAAGTCTCTAAATCTTGATATTAAAATTCCCGAAAATTTTACAATTCATTATAAGAAACTTAATTATGACTATTCAAATAAAACCGGTGGTTTTGAATTCACTTCTTTCAGAGATGGCAATAAGTATCATTTACATTATAAATTTGAATTATATGAAGATCAGATTCCGGTTAATTATTATCCCGAATTTAAAAGTCTAATCTCTAAATGCGTAAATTCTTTTGAACCTGTTATTATTATCAGTAAAAATTAAGATGGTCTCCGTAAAATTGGAGGCGCTCAAAAAGCTTCATAATTTCTGAATGAGGAGGATGGAATGGCAAAATTAAAGCGGCAACTTGGAATGGGACACGTGATTTCTCTGATTTTGGGAACTGTGATCGGCAGCGGTGTATTCATCAATTTGCCCATTGTAGCCAAAGTCACCGGCAGTCCCTGGCTGGCGGTAATTGCCTGGGTAATTGGTGGCTTGATCTGGCTACCTCAATTATTTATTCTGGCAGAAATGGCTACAGCCTATCCAGAAGAAGGATTTGGGTATCTCTATTTCAAAAAAGCAGGTAGTCCGGCACTGGGTTTTCTGTATGTGTGGACAGTTTTCTGGACCAGTGATACTCCATCGATAACAATTGTTGGAATGAGCGCTATCTCCGCTTTATCTGTATTTTGGCCTGGTTTTGATATTCCAATCTATACCCGCACTTTTGCATCTTTGATAATAGTCCTATTAACAGCGATTCATTATAGAAGTGTGAAAGGTGGCGGTATCTCTCAGATAATATTTACAGTGACCAAGCTTTCCCCTTTAATCCTGCTCTGTATTCTAGGAATTGTCCATTTTGATCTTGATCAACTATATATCAAACCAGCATCAATTGTCAAAGCAAATTCTAGCTATTTAAATTTGATGGTAGCTGGAGTTGCTGCTACTATCTGGTCTTATGCAGGTTTTACCAATATTCTCTATATGGCGGGAGAAATTAAAGAGCCCAAAAAAATAATTCCTCGCAGTCTTTTGCTTTCTGTTGCTTTTGTGACAATTGTGTACAGTTTAATAGCATTATCTACCAGTATTTTTGTCCCTTATGACGAACTTATCAGCACTAGCGGAAAATTTGCCAATCCCTTTATATATCTTCCTGCCTTTGCCAAAATTGCTGCGGCTTTTCTTGCTCTTGCTGCTTTCACCAGTATGGTAGGCTGTATGAATGCTATGATCATGATTCAGCCCCGGATAGAATACGCCATTGCCAGAGACGGCCTTTTCTTTAAACCTTTTGCCCATGTTCACCCTAAATATAAAACACCGGATTATTCGATCCTACTCCAATCTGGTCTGGCTATTATTCTACTTTTTGTTGGGGGAATCGAAGGCCTGCTGGGATATTTTACTCTTTCTTATCTACTACAAAATGCAATGGTCTATTGCACGATTTTCTTTCTGAAAAAACGGGATGATTATCAGCCCCAATTCAAATCACCAGCCCGATTAGTTATGGTAATTTTGGCCATTGGAACCCAAATTTATCTATTGTATGGAACATTTGTCGCTTATCCTACCGGGGGTGTGATAAGTGCTGCTGTTTTAATTGGTACTGGATTGCCTATGTATTATTATTTCAAGAGTAGAACGCCAGAAGAAAAATATGTTGAAAAAAATGGTGATTGATTGGTGACTGAATTTTGATAATATAGCATTGAGAAAATGATTGGGAAAGTTGCCTAGTGAGTCCTCCAATCACAACTTTTCACCAAAATCGAGTTTACAGTCATGAACTATCATAATAAATTGTTTGAATAAAATCATTCAAACTGTAATTTGTCGGATGTCTAATTTTTTGAGGAAAATATTATGATCTTACGGTATTCAGCAAATTGTTTAAAAATTACCAGGCCTTACAGCCTTTAAACAAAAATAAACTCACTCAAACAAGATTCGATAATTTTACCTGGAGCAAGCAATGAAATTATGGCAAAAGATATTAATCGGAATGGTAAGCGGGATTATAGTTGGATTAATTTTAGGTCCGAATGCTAAATACATCAAACCGATCGGCACAATTTTCATCAATTTAATCAAAATGCTAATTGTTCCCCTAATTTTTTCATCACTGGTTGTCGGAGTAACCAGTATAAAAGATCCCAAAAAAATGGGAAGAGTTGGTTTAAAAACTTTTAGCCTTTATCTATTGACAACTGCTATTGCTATCACGATTGGCCTTACAATGGGAAATATTGTAAAACCGGGCCAGGATATTCCAATGGAAGCCTCAAATACTGTGGAAACTCAAGAAGTCCCTACTGTCACGGAAAGGATTGTCAATTTAGTGCCGAAAAATCCTGTCAAAGCAATGGCAGAAGCTGATGTTTTGCAGATTATTGTATTTGCTATATTGATTGGTCTTGCACTAAATCTTGCCGGTAAAAAGGGCCGGCCCTTACTAAAAGTCATCGAATCGCTTGCTGAGGTAATGTACAAATTGACCTCAATGGTCATGGAAATGGCGCCCTTTGGCGTTTTCGCTTTAATTGCCTGGATTGCTGGTAAATATGGCCTGTCCGTTCTCCTACCATTGATGAAAATGCTAGTTGGATTATACGTAGCCTGTATTTTTCATATGGTCTTTACTATTGGCGGTGGAATATTGTTGTTAGGTAAATTAAATCCAATCAGATTCTTCAGAGGCATTGTCGATGCTCAAGCTGTAGCCTATACAACCAGCAGCAGTTCGGGAACTTTGCCAGTAACAATGAAATGTGCTCAGGAAAATTTAGGCGTTTCCAATAGCATTTCCAGTTTCGTTCTTCCTCTGGGCGCCACAATTAATATGGATGGCACTGCGCTTTATCAGGGAGTAGCGGCCTTATTTGTTGCTCAAGCCTATGGCGTTGATCTCACTTTTGGTAATTATGTTACAATTATTCTGACTTCTACACTTGCTTCTATCGGATCTGCGGGAGTTCCTGGCGCTGGATTAATTATGCTTACAATTGTTCTTCGCTCGGTAGGCTTGCCCATTGATGGCATAGCAATTGTCGCTGGAATTGATCGAATAATGGATATGATGCGCACCCTGACCAATGTTACCGGAGACTCAATGGTTGCTTTATTGGTTGCCAAAAGTGAAAATGAATTTGATGAAGAAATTTTTAACAATCCCAAAAAGATTTGAATATTTACCGATCAATTTGCACAGTGCGAGAATTTTTATTTTTTATTTTTGGATTTATTCGTTTTATTATTTTTATCTAATGGTTTTTGATAACGGCCATCATCACTGGTATGATGTAATTTATGGACATTGTCTTCCAGCCAGCCCGTTTTAATTTCACCCCGCTTATCAAATTCTCCTACCAGAGGTTTTATATCCAGCAGTGGTGTCTCATTTAAAATATCAACATCCTGGATATGGACAATATTGTTTTCAATTTTTTCTAATCTGACTACAGACAAACCAATCGAATTGGGACGGGAAGGCGCTCTAATAGCAAATATTCCCCGTTTTTTATCATCCATATAAGGCTTTGATTGCAATTTGTACTTTTTAGCTTTGTGCATATGGTAAAGCAAAATGATGTGAGAAAATCCATCCAGATCTTTCAACCCCTTTTCAAATTGCGGAAAAATTTCGATTCTAGCCTTTACTCCTCGGCTAGCAGAAGGCTGAATAGGCGTGCCTTTGCTTTCTTTGAAGGGTGTATATATTGTTCCAATCGGTCTATACTTAATCTGATTCATAAATATTCCTGACTAGATTTTAATTAAATTATCTAATGATTCCGATTGCTTTTTTCTATTTCCAGCAATTTCTTTTTCAGTTTAACTCCAGATGCAAAACCGGTCAAACTACCATCTTTACCAATTACTCTATGACAGGGGATTATTATTGGTAATGGATTTTTATTGAGGGCCTGTCCTACAGCCTGAGCACAATTTTTATTCATCCACTTACCAATTTTACCATAATTTACAGAACTACCATAGGGTATCAAACTTGTCCAAAAAAGTACTTCCTTCTGAAATTTAGTTATGATAAGAGATGGATCAATTTTATTGAACGGCTCCGGAATTTGATTTAAATAGGTTTCAAAATGTTTGCGGAAATTTTTGATTATCGAGGCTGAGCAATCATTATTATCTTTTAATTTAATATCCTGATCATTAATGAATTGTATTCTTCTAATTCCTTCATTTGAAAACATTATATCAAAATGAAATTCTTTAAGCCCTATTTGGCAACGGTAATTCTCAAATTTCTGACTTATACTCTTTTTATATATAGGATTGTTTATCTTTTGGCCTTTGATTTTATCATAACATTTGCGGCAATTTTGCCAGTGTTGAAAAAGATGAAAAGCTTTACCCGGATCGATATCACGGTTCACAATCCGGGTAATTTCTTGATTGGAAAGATGACTTTTCTTTATGTTCATTCCTTACTGCTTCAATGTCTTTTTTGCCAGGGGTCTATAAAGGAGGTTATACAGAGTTTTCAAATATGTTTGCAACCCCTGTCGTTCCAGATTAGTAACATATTTCCAGAAAGAATAGATACTGGAATAAGTGATCAGACGGTTGGCATATTGCTTCCAGGTATATTTTTCATTTACCCGTTTTATGCCACCTTTTGAAATCTGGTGCCAATAATCTTCGTCTTTGTTAACTTTTTCAAAGAAATCGGTGATAATCTCGATCATTTCTTCATTATTATTAGGATCAATGTGAAAACCGGATTTGCCATCTACAATAATTTCCCTGGGACCACCATACAACGTAGCAATAGTTGGAAGACCAGAAATCATTGCTTCAACAATAGTCAAACCAAAGGTCTCATAAAATCCGGGTTGAATGAAAGCACCTCTTCTATCGGCAATATATCTATAAAGTTCACCGACCAGGTTTTTATCAGATTGTAGGTTTGTCCAGCGCACCTGATCATAAAGATCATATTCATCAAAAAGTTGGTGCATCATTTCTATTTCTTCGCGTTCTTCATCATCGTTAGACTTGTTAATGTCAAGATAGCCGCCGATCACAAAAACATTGGTTAATTCTCTCAAACGGTCAGATTTACCATATTCTCTAATAAATCCGGTTACATTCTTGATTTTATCTAATCGTGACATTAGAAAAAGGAGAGGTTTTTCTTGATTTTTGAGAACACCTTTGTGGGTTTGATCTTCCTCTTCTCCAAAGATCATATGATCTATTTTGTCGTGAAACTCTGTTAATCGCCTTTCTTTTTCTGTATAGGGAAAAAAGATGTCAGGATTTGAGCCAGGAGAAATAATGTTAAATTTAGGATCAAATATATCAATCCCTTTGATGACCCGGTAAAGATCGGGCATAGTGAAACTGGTATGGCTCTCATATAATCCGGCTGAATCTTTATTACCGGCTATTTCATAATATGTATTGGTAATAACAAAGTCAGCAGCATTCATAGCCAGAAGATCGGCTGTAAATTGTGTCGAAAAATGATACTCGTCATCACTTTCCTTCCAGTATAAATCGGAAAATAGATATTTTGTCTTTTCCAGAGCATGGGCAATTGTTCCTAGAGTAACGCCCATACTTTGAGCAAGGAGCATAGCAACCAGATTACCATCAGAATAATTCCCGACGATCAGATCCGGTTTATCCTTTAATTCTGCCAGAATCTCTTTTTCTGATTCAATGGCATAGCGTTCTAGATAAGGCCATAATCTAAACCTGGAAATCCAGTCAGGTACAATATCGCCTTCCTTATTTCGAAAAGGTACTCGCAAAATTTTAGCATGCTCGGTACCATGGACATCTTCCAATCTCTGGTCGCAAGTGGTTTCGCCGGAATTAGGAATTTGCCGTGTCAAAATCAGAATTTGAGGATCAATATCAAGGCCCTGTTCATAGATTCTTTTCTTCAGATCCTTCTCAAGTGCTCTCACCTGATCAAGAATATAAACAATTTGTCCACCTGTATCCGGTTTACCTAAAACATCGGATTGGGCGAAATAGCCATGGGGAGAAACAATCACAATATTAAATATCATAGGTAGATCACCTAGAAATTTTTCAAGCGCTTCAGGAGATGGTGCTTCTAGAATATTGATCAACCTTTGCATACGATCATGAATTGTATCAACTTCACGGCCCCAGCCTCTTTCAAAGCCCTTTTTCTTCAATTTATTGCGAACATCATCCCAGCTTCTATCTTCAGATTTATCATCCAAAAACTCAACTGCTTCCCGAAGTGATTCTCTAAGGTCATCAGGTGATTCAATTAATTCATTGACCATCAACTTTTTGCCATGATACTCATGCTCATGTAAAAAGTTAAATAGATTTTCAGCTTCTTCCTCGATATCATTAAATAACCGTGAAGATAGATGTTTATTTAGAAAGCTAACACCTTTTCCGATCGAAGTTTTTTCTCGCAGCTTAGGAAAGTCCTTATAAAATGGTGATACATCAATTTCAAGAGGCCAGTCTTCCAGACTGGTTTTACCATTGATCAGATTTTCCTGAAACTTTAAATATTCTTTGACTTTGATCTGTCTAAAACGAACATTTTCCTGGTTAAATTTTACATATTCCCATTTTCCAATATCCGTTCTAACTGCAAAAAACAACCAGGGGTATTTGATACACATCACCCTTGTATCAGTAATAAAATCCTCAAGAATTGTATCCTTAAAGATTGAATCACCGTGTTTTTCAGAAAATTTATCAAATATATCTTTTATATCAGTTTGGAGTAAAAATGGATCCTCTTGAGCCTCATCGAAATAATTATTGAAGAGCTGTAATAATTCGTTACGATTCTCATTGGAAAATTTATTTAATTTTCCGTACATTTTATTCTCCCGGTATTATTATATTATCAAGAAAATTGTAATGTTCAATCCCTTCTATTATACCTTCTGCATATTGATTGTTTGCGAAATATATTCTTGGTTCTCCTTTCAATTTTTCTAGTTCTTTACTATAATTACTGACTACTAATCCCAGTGTATTTCCTCGTAACATATCTTCATCATTACCCGAGTCTCCACACACCAGAATTTTTTCTGGCTCTATATCCCGCTCCATATAAATATGGCGAATAGCATCGCCTTTTGATGCCCTTATAGGCAGAATATCTAATAAGCCGCTGTGCGACTCGATTAGTCGAGCAGCTATATCATTTTTTCTCAATATTGTTAAAAGTTCCTGACCTGTTGGCGCTCTTTCGGGATCGTAATAGAAACTCAACTTAAACTCGCGCTGGTTTTCATCAGGCTGCTTTTCAATTCCTTCCAGGTTTTCAATCAATCGTAGAATTTTTTCCGGTTGCCATTTATAATCAATATGGTGACGCCAATCTTGATCCTGAACAAGGTCAGGATTATAATATATTTCAGTCCCAACCGAGCAGATCATTATATCAGGATGTGGTATACCCCATTCTTGAATAGCCTTTTGCATACTTTCTAGAGTCCTTCCAGAAGCCAGGCCAAATAAAAAGTCGCCAGATTTTTCATTTATATAATTTAAATAATTCTCAAAAGCCTGTCTATCACCAATCAAAGTATTATCAATATCAGTGATCAATATTCTGTCGCTTTTAAAATTTTTCTTCTTACTAAAAATATCCATGTTACTTTTTTGCATTTCCCTATTTATTTGTTTTATCTCATCAATGTACTTATTTACATGACCTTCCCATGTATAATGTTCCTTAACTCCCTGGATTCCCTGTTTTGAGAACTGATCCCATTTTTCTTCATCTTGTAATATCTTTAATATTTTACTACTAATATCATCTGGATCGGTAGGATCGATTAAATATCCGTTTTGACAATTATTGATAATATCGCGAGGCCCGCCATTTTTTGTTGCTACAATAGGCAGACCAGTAGCGCTTGCTTCTACCAGAGTTAAGCCAAATCCTTCCTGATAAGATGGAGAGACTGCAACTCCTTTTCTCCTTTTGGCTATTCTATAAACCCAGGGAATATCTTCTGATTCATTTTTTTTGGGATAGGCTACTTTGCCATATAGATCATATTTATCTATCATGATCAACATCTTTTTTAATACAACCCGTAAGCTCCGTTTCATTTCAGAAATATCTTCCCGGCTACCAGCCAAAATTGCAAGATTTGCCAGTTCCCGCAGCTCTTCATTTTCGCCATAAGCTTCCAAAAGCCCCAACAAATTTTTACGTTCATCAGGACGTCCAAGCGTCAAAACCAGGGGTTTTTCCGGTTCAACGAGAAACCTATCAATTTCCTGTTTATAGGGATAGGTGATTTCATCTATATCAGAGGGATGAAAATTTTCCAGATCAATACCCGGTGGTAGCACTAGCATTGATTCAGGTCGATAGTTGTCATAGTTAGAATACTGTTCTTCAATTTCCTGCTGAGTACTGGTAATGACTCTATCAGCCACATCAAGTGCTTTTTCTTCTGCTTCTATTCGAGTTGAAATATTATAATTTCTTTCCAATGATTCTAGAGTTGATCCACGATCCATCAATCTAGCTTTTTTCTCCCTTCCCAGGGAATGTCCAGTAAAGAAAAATGGCACCTCAATATTTCGTGCAATTTTAGAACCAACGTAACCAGCATCAGCATAGTGCCCATGGATTAGATCCGGCCTTTCACCAACATATTCAATATGTTTAATAGCATTATCGGCAAACATATCCATATGTGGCCATAGTGATTCTTTCCTTAAATATCGGCGTGGTCCACAAGGAATACGGATAATATTTGCACTATCATTCACCGGCTCTACCAATTCAGCATAACAGTCATCAATATTTTTATCAATTATCTGTCTTGTTAGCAAATCGACCCGGTCGACTTTAGGATGCTTTCCAAGAGCTTTTAATAATTCTACAACATAGAGAACCTGCCCCCCTGTGTCCGCATCTCGACCAAGTTGCAAATTTTCAGAGCGAATAAGCCCATGAATACTTAACATTACTATATACATTTAATGTATCCTTATATTATTTACTAATAATTTTAAATAAACATAACTACCTAAAATTATAGTCAATTTGAACCAATTTCAAATCTACCTTGTAAAACACTTTACTAAAACTGTCCCATAAATCAAATAATTGATTATTAGATAACAGTGGGGTTTTAAAAAAATAAAAAAATGGTGGGAATCATAATTTGGAAAATAAATAAAAATAACTTAGTTTAGCAAGATTGTTAACTTGAATAACTCACCGAATTTTGGAGGCTGTATTATCTATTTATTGTTTACTGATGATTCAAATGATACCTGGAAATTTCTGGAGCTTATATTGGAATTCGAATAATTGGCAAATTCCAAATTATCATGCCCGGAAACAATTATACAAAATTTTTTGAGTGTCGGTGATAAGTTTATAAATAAATCGGTGAGTTTTTCAGGCTAAGGAAATTAGGTGGATTTATGTTCGAGTTGTATTTTACTGCATTTGTGATTATAGGAATGATTTTGGTCCTCTCTCGAGAGGTAGCAACTCCCTCGTATGTTGTTTTTGGTGCAATGATCGCTTTAACATTAGGGGGCGTTATATCAGTTGAGGAAGCTTTTCAGGGGTTTTCAAATGAAGGCATGCTTACGGTAGCTTTCCTCTATGTTGTCAGTGCAGGCTTACAAAGTTCGGGACTATTCACAAAAACCGTTTATCGATTATTAGGAAACAGAAATCTTAACCGCTATAAAAGATATTTGAGGTTACTTTTTCCCGTAGCCGGTCTATCAGCATTTCTAAATAATACTCCAATAGTGGCTTCTCTAATTCCAATGATTAAAAATTGGTCAAAAAAATACGATCTACCAGAATCAAAATTTTTAATTCCGCTCTCCTATGCTGCAATTTTAGGGGGAATGTGTACATTAATTGGGACTAGCACAAACTTAGTTGTCCATGGTCTTTTACAGGACAACAATATTAATGGCATGGAACATGGTCTAGATTTTTTTCAGATAACCCCAATAGGTCTGCCAGTAGCAGTCATAGTGATAGCCATACTGTCGTTCCTTAGCCATTATTTTCTTCCTGAAACAAAGGAAATCGAAACCCGTCTCGAGGAATCTTTTCGAGAATTTGTAGCCGAGATGAAAGTTGAAAGCAACTATCCTCACATTGGCAAAACTCTTGAGGAAGCCAATTTACGCCAGCTTAAAGGTCTTTTCCTTTTTCAAATAACTAGAAACGGAAATAAAATGAGTCCGGTTTCTCCAGATGAAAGAATTCGGGAGGATGATCGCCTTTTTTTCACAGGCAAGGTTGAAACAATTTACGATGTTCAAAAAACCAAAGGTCTTACAGTTATCAAAGATCCGGAATTTGATCTGAAAAATTTGGATTCCGATGATGTAGATACCTATGAAGCAGTGGTTTCTCGTACTTCTCCCCTGGTAGGTATGACGGTACGGGAAAGCAATTTTCGCCAGCGCTATGATGGGGTTATTCTAGCCATTCATAGAGCCGGACACCGTATTGATAAAAAAGTTGGTGATATTGTCATTCAAGATTCTGATACTCTCTTTATTTTAGCTAAAAAAGAATTTAGTGATAAGTGGAAACATTCTCATGATTTCAATCTTATCTCACCAAGTATCGACATCTATGAAAAACCAAAATGGAAAGGCAACGTCGCACTAGGATTACTGCTCACTATGGTGGTCTTGGCAGCCTCTGGTCTGCTTCCAATTATTCTGGCTGCTGCTCTCACTGCCATGGTTATGGTCCTTATTAATATTGTCAATTTTCAAGAAGCTAAAGAAGCGGTTAACTGGAATGTGCTAATAATTATTGCCAGTTCGTTCGGAATTGCAGCAGGATTAAAAAACTCAGGATTTGCTGATTTTGTAGCCAATCATATAATCAATATTTTTGACACTTTTGGCGATATAGGTGTTATTGCCGGTCTCTTTTTTGCCATCAGTTCTTTTACCTGGGTAATCACCAATAATGCTGTAGCCGCTATAATGTTTCCAGTCACTATAGCGATTGCTGATAATGTAGGCTTAGGTTATGAGCCCTTCATAATAACTTTGATCATAAGTGCATCAACCTGTTTTGCTACGCCCATCGGTTATCAAACTAATACCATGGTTTATGGTACCGGTGGATATAAAATTAAGGATTTTATCAAAATTGGTGTTCCTATTAATATACTCGTTGGAGTTATTACTATTATTTTAATTAACTATATTTATTTATAGAACCTAAAAATTATAAAGGAAATTTGATGAAAGAAGGAATGACTCTCAAAAGGGTTGCTTTAGCCATACTAGCCTGCTTATTATGGTCAACTGCTTTTACAGGTGTAAAAATTGGGCTTCAATATTCTTCGCCTCTCTCATTTGCTGGTGTTCGTTTTATGCTAGCCGGTATTTTGCTCATGTTTTTGGGAGGGGGCGTCAAAAATTATCTAAGGGAATTAAAAAACCATTTCAGGACTATCTTAATGGTTGGTTTTTTTCAGACCTTTTTGGTTTATTCCTTATTTTATACTGGTATGACAATGGTTTCCGGTGCTCTAGCAGCCATTGTAATCGGATCATCGCCTTTGAATACGGCCCTTGTTGCTCATTTTACTATGCATGATGATCGTATGACCTGGCAAAAAACCGGTAGTATCTCCATTGGAATTGCAGGAATTGTGATCATTGCTTTGAGCAGAAAGCCCTGGTCAGTAGATGGTATTGTGGAATTTTATGGTATTCTTGTCCTGCTGGCAAGCAGTATTTCCGGTGCTTTCGGCAATGTAATTGTTGCAAAAGCCAAACAATCAGTACCGCCTTTGATTTTGGCTTCAGCGCAACTTTTTATTGGAGGCACAGCATTATTTATCCTTTCTATACCCCTGGAAGGCTTACCACCTTTTACTGAATTTCCAGTGGAATTCTTTATAGCCCTGGCCTGGCTTTCTTTTTTAAGCGCTGTAGCATTTTCAATCTGGTTTAATTTATTGAAAAAGCCAGGTGTCAGAGTTTCTGATCTAAATTTATGGAAGTTTATTATTCCGGTGTTTGGTGCAATTTTATCCTGGATGATTCTTCCCGATGAGAGCCCATCCCTTTTCCCTGTAATTGGAATGTGTTGCGTAGCACTTTCAATTGTGGCTTATTTTTATTGTGTAAAGTTTAATCGATCGGTATGTAAAATTTCTGATAAAAAATAAAAACCCATTTAATACAAAACCCGCATTCTAATTGTGCCTTCCACCTGTTCTATTTGCTTGAGAATTATTTTATCGTATTCCTTTTTAATATCAGTTATCACATATCCTAATTGATCACGAGTTTTTAAAAACTGTCGTTCAATGTTTATATTATTAGAGGCAAAAATATTGTTCAATTTTCCCATAATTCCAGGTACATTATCATGGATATGAACGACTCTGTGCTCCTTGTCAATTTGGGGTAATTGTAAATTTGGAAAATTTACACTACTTACCGTGCTCCCCATCTTTATAAAATCATTTAATTTTGTAGGCACAAAATCGGCAATATTGCGCTGAGCTTCTTCAGTACTTCCACCAATATGGGGAGTCAAAATTGTATTGGGCAGATTTTGCAAAACAGTCTTATAATCAGTATGTTTGGATTTAGGCTCCTGAGGATAAACATCAACAGCGGCACCTTTAAGCTGGCCACTTTCCAGATTTTTGGCCAGATCTTCAATATTGACAACAAAGCCCCGGCTGGCATTAATAAAAATTGCGCCATTTTTCATATGATCAAATTCTTGTTCACTAATTAAATTATGATTGGATTTGCGACCATCGACATGAACAGTCACTATATCAGCCACTTCTAATAATTCCTGCATTGAAGTACATTTTTGAGCATTGCCCATTGGTAATTTATCAGCAATGTCATAAAAGTAGACTTTCATTCCCAGTGCCTCAGCAATAACTGAAAGCTGAGAACCTATATTCCCGTAACCTATTATTCCCAACTTTTTACCGCGAACCTCAAAACTATCTTTGGCTGATTTTTCCCAGCGGCCATTATGCATAAGTTTACTGCGGTCAAAAACTTTTCTAAGTAAGGCAATAATATTCGAGATTGTTAACTCTACAACACTGCGAGTATTACTATAGGGTGCATTAAAAACTGCTACTCCGGACTTACTGCAATTTTCCAGATCGATTTGATTGGTACCAATACAAAAGGCACCTACTGTGAGGAGATCAGGAGAATTTTCAAGGATATTTTTGGTGATATCTGTCTTCGATCGAATACCAACAACCTGCACACCTTGTAATTTTTCAATTAACTCATCTCCTTCAAAAGTAGTCGGATAGGTATCAACCTGATAACCTTGTCTTTCGAAAAAATGGGCTGCATTGCTATGGATATTTTCCAATAATAATGCTTTCATGGCATTGCTCCACTTAATTATTTTCTGATTAATAATCTAAAATCCCCTCAAAAATCTGCCGGATTTAAAATTAAGTTAATATTTTGACTTTAACCAGAAATTATTTTTAATAAGAGGAAAGGAATAGAACGAGGATTATTTAATTTTTGGAAGGCTGCTACTTGATAAAAATTTATAGAATTGCTGATTGGCGTGGATAACCTGATTGTGTCCCAGGTCAGATTCAATAAAAATAATCTTATTTTGCTGGAGATCATCAGGAGCAAAATTATCATTTCTGATTAATGAATACTCTATTCCCCAACCTTGCAAATCTTCGATTAATCGTTGAGACTGCTCAAGAGTACCGCCTTTTTTTGTAAAAATATTAATCAATCGTACTTCATTATTATCCAGCCAATATGTATATTTTTCAGTATGCCCATAAAAAGCATCAAAAAGATAGACCTCATCAATTTTTGGCAGAAGGCCTCCTCTTAATAAAATATAGCTGATAAGCCGATAAGCACCACTATGGCCGGAGAGAACTATCCTTCCTATGGAATCTGGCATGTTTATATTCCGCTGATTCAGACCACCTAGAATTTCATCAATAAATCTCTGAAAGCCGCCCTTTTCTTCCAGCTTTCCGCCAAAAGAATCGGGGACGTTTTTTGCTCCCTGGGGAATTATTAAGACAGCATTTACTTTACTTTTCGCAAATTGTTCAATTATTTGAAAAGTTGATAAAACACTGTCGATATGATTATACCAGCCATGGAAATGAACTACAAAATTGATTTTATTTTTTGATTTATAATTCTTGGGAATAAAAACACCGACGCTGCTGTCTTTGTAATGCTCTTGAAAATCAAAGTGATGCTCTTTAAAATCATAGCCCTTTTTTCTGTCAGGGTGAGGAAAAGCAGCATTTTTCAATTCCAATTTTAAAAATTGTCCATAAAAGGCGTATTTTTCCGATAAATCTTGACCATTAAGCAGACTAGAAAAAATAATAAGAATTATTAAGATAATTTTAGGCATCCGTAATCACCTTGATAAAAATCAAAACTGAATTTTATTACCCGGTATTTCAGTATTTACTTCCCTCGTAACATCAAAGTCAAATAATTTATCTGGATTAGTTAAACGAACTGCTTTGATTTCTTTAATTTTATCAATGGCAACTTTTTGATCGGCCATTCCATTAGTACTTTCCTGACTGGACCAATATAGCATATATTTTTTGTTGTTCGTATCCTGATACCAGCCCATAAAAACTACAGAATGGCCCAGGCCGGATTTCCAGGATATATTGACAAAATCACCAGGCCTGAGATTTTCCGGTTTGATTTCTTTTCCCATTTTCGAATATTGAACAAGGGCAAAATGACTTCCAAGACCATCTGCATTCCAGTGTCCCCAGAATTTTACACCATCATTGCGGCGGCTTCCATCAATTTCCTGCATACGCATAGCTTCATAGTGAAGACTATCCAGGCCAGATTTTAAATCCTGATAAATCAAGTTTAAACCTTCAATAAAGGCGGTATAAGACACACCACTGCAGTAACTTGTTGTCCGAGGAGGATCAAGCAGAGGTTTACCCAATAATTTTAGTTGATAGCCAATTGGCGATTCAGTAGGCTTTGCTGTTATTCCGGTGAAATATCCACCACCCTGCATGGCCGTAGATTGAGCTTTATCAATTCCTTTCAGAATGAAATCATTATAACCAGTTACATATTTCCCAAATATTTTACTATGCTGCTGATGATATTTTCCAGACCTTAGATCTCGCTTTTCTAGCCAAAAATATTCACCATTATCAAGGGTAGGTTCTTTAACAAACTTTTCCTGACTACAGGAAACCATTAAGAGGAATAAAAGCAGTGGGCAATATATCAATTTTTTCATTTTAGACCTTTCCCTAAAATTTAAATTTTGGGCTATTTTTTGGATAAATAGGATACCAAATTACCTACCAGAACTGTGACACTACAACCAATAAAAGTGTACCATGTATAATGAACTAGAGCCTGATGACCCATTATAAAAGGGATCAGAATAAGCGATAGCATGGTAATTATTCCTGCAGAAAAACCCCAAATTGCGGCTTTTTGATCAGTTCGTTTAAAAAGAGCTCCAAGCAGGAATGTACCAAGCAGCCCTCCGTAAGTAATTGAGGCAATTCCAAGGGCTAACTCTACAACTGATTGAAGGACCTGGATAAAAAGAAAAGCTACAATAGTTAAAATGACTGCCCAAAAAATTGTCAGCATTCTAGAGACTTTGAGATCCTTATCAGGATTTTCTTCTTTGCTAAAATAAGGTTTATAAAGATCAAGCATGGTTGATGATGATAGAGAGCTGATTGAACCGGCCAGAGTTGACATAGCGGCAGCGAAGAGTCCAGCAATGATCAGTCCTTTTAATCCAACTGGTAGATTATGCAAAATAAAGTAGGGAAAAATCTCATCAGCTTTGGCAAAGGGAACTGCAGCGGAACCGGGATGAGCACCTTTGTAGAAGGCAAAGAGAAGGAGACCAACCGTCAGAAACAAAGCAAACTGAAATATGACAATTACACCACTGGTAATAAGAGCTTTTTTACTATCTTTTAAATTCCTTGTAGCCAGTAATCTCTGAACAATTAATTGGTCGGTTCCATGGGAAGCCATAGATAGAAAAGCGCCCCCCAAAACACTGCCAATCAAAGTATAAGGCTCTTTGAAGAAAGCTCCCAGACTGCCACCAAAATCAAGGTTGATAATACTAAATTTATTGACGCCCTCAGAGAATTGATTTACTGCTGCCAGCCCGCCTGGAATTTGTCGAACCAGAACAATCAGAGCAATAAGCGCACCTCCAATATAAATTCCCATCTGAAGAACATCGACCCAAATTATGCCTTTGAGACCGCCTGTGTAAGTGTAGATCAATGTAATAGTAGCGATTACAATAATGGCCAGAATATAGATCTGAAGATTGCTAAATCCTGCAAAAAGAGTTGAAGAACGAAAAATAAGAGCTAGCGGAATTGAAGTGGCAAAAAGGCGGACTCCATCAGCAGCAACCCTGGTGAATAGAAAAACAATGGAAGCATAACTACGGGTTTTGCTGCCAAATCTGTTTTCAAGCATGGAATAAGCGGTTTTCAACTTACCTTTTTTATAGGCAGGTAGAAAAATAAAGCTGATTACAATCCGGCCGATTAAATAGCCCAGAGTAATCTGTAAAAAATTTAAGTTAGTAACATAGGCGAGGCCGGGAATGCTAATGAAAGTCAAAGTGCTGGTTTCAGCGGCCACAACTGCAAAAGCCACTGCCCACCAGGGCACATTTTGTCCTCCTAAAAAATAATCCCGGGTGGATTTTTGCTTGCCACCAGAGAAACTGCCGATGACTGCAACAATTGCCAGATATAAAGTCAAAATAATAAAGTCAATTATGTGAAAATTTCCCATGCCTCATCCTTTTTTTCGATCTATTAATCTTTTAATTATCAATTTTATTAGTTCTACATATAACCGCCAAATTTATCTGCCATTAAGAACCACTCAAAAGAAGAGTAATACTGGGTATGTTTGAAAAAATATTAATTTCACTCAAGCAATTTCATCAATTCTATAAAAATATTTTTCTGATACTCACTTAATGGCAAAACGAGCTACTCTTCTTCTTTGATTCCAAACTCCGGATCTATCCTTTTTGCTACAGAAGGTAGAATGATAAAAATTGGTATAATACAGATTAGAACCCAGATAAAGAAATGCTGATAGCCAATTAATTCCTGAAGCCAGCCAGTCCACATTCCGGGAACCATCATGCCAAGGGCCATAAAAGCAGTAGTTATGGCAAAATGGGCTGTTTTGTATTCGCCTTCAGAAACATATATCTGAGTGAGCATATATGCGGCAAATCCGAATCCATATCCTAATTGTTCAAGACCTACACAAAAATTTACAGTCAATAAACTATCGGGCTGCGCATAAGCCATATAAATATAAACTGCATTGGGAATATTAATCGCGATGGCCATCCACCAGATTAAATTTCTGAGACCATATTTACTGGCCATAAATCCACCGATCAGGCCCCCGATTGTTAGCATAATTATTCCAACTGTTCCATAGGCAATACCAACTTCGCTTGCTGTTAAGGCCAGACCGCCAGCTTCCTGAGCATCCAGTAAAAAAGGCTGAGCCAGTTTAACTAATTGTGATTCTGAAAGTCGGTAAAGCAGAAAGAAGGCCACAAAAATTCCAATATCATCTTTTTGGAAAAAGAGTTTAAACGTGCGAATAAATTCGGCAACAAAGCCTTCGCCCTCTTTTTTCTCCATTGGTTTATCAGAAGGAGGATAAGGTAAAATGAATTTGTGATAGAGGGCAAAAAGGATAAATAATATTCCAAGAGCACCAAAAACAGTTGACCAGGCTAATTCTGTATTGCCTGCTCTGCTAACAAAAACAGCTTTTGATTTTTCATCCAGATTGGGGTGCAGCTGGATAACAGCGACGGCTGGTTTATTCCAGTTGTCTTTGTTAAAACTAAAATGTTCACCATGAATCAGGAATATACTTTTATCACCCTCTTCACGGCCAAAATTAACCCCTACTTTGCGTCTTTCCGGAGGCTTGGAAAGGTGTAGATAGACAAGTCCCACATTACCGACCTCTTTTCTTTTTACCACCTCTTCACCAAAAGTATCTTTAATAAATTGCTCAAAGCCACTCAATCCATTGGCTTCTTTACTTTCCGTTGCTTTTTCTTTCCTCTTTTTTACCTCTTTAATATGACCATTTTTTATATTGATTTCTTTTGCCCGGGCTACAAGCGAATCTACATAACCGGGATCTACTTTTTTTGTATTAATTTTCAAAGTGTCTGGAGCTGAAATAATTCTCAGTTCACCTTCTTCCGACTGGATATTCTGGACATCCTGCACATCAATTTTGTGCTCAATTTTTTGATCAGGATTGGAAATAACGGGAATATCCATTGAAGGCAAACCCGTATTTGTTTCAATAACTCCAACAAGAATTAGTAAAAGTCCCTGGCCTGTCATCATAGCAAAACGGTAAAAAGTACTGCGAATTCCAACAAAGAAAGACTGCTTCTTTTCGGACAGTCCCAGCATATAAAATCCATCGGCAGCAATATCATGAGTAGAAGATGAAAAAGCCATAAACCAGAAAATTATGATCGTCAGGGTAAAAAACCAGGGAATATTCAAGCTAAAAGAAATAAGTATGAAAAGAGCTCCAATTAAAAATTGAGTGATGATAATCCAATTTCTTTTTTTGGAGAACATCTCCACAAGTGGACTCCATAAAGGCTTGATCACCCAAGGCAAATATAGGACACTAGTCCAAAATGTAAATTTCGCATTACTGACTCCCAGCATTTTGTACATTGCTACTGAGCCCATCATGACAATAATATAGGGAATCCCCTGAGCATAATAGAGTGATGGTACCCACCACCAGCCGGAACGATGTTGTTTCTTTTCTTTATCTTTAGCCATCAGTATATCCTATTTTTATTAATATATTTTCTTTAATTGTGAACCGGGAAAATAATGATAGACAATTTCCTGTGTGGAGTAACCTTTTAAGGCCATACCTACTGCACCAATTTGACAGTATCCGGCTCCATGGCCCCAGCCAGCACCTTTGAGAATGAATTTGCTAGGTATTTCTTTTTCACCTTCACTTTTTACATAAAATGCTGAACTATACAGAAAGGAGTCGTGAAAACATTCTCGAATGTGGTACTGATCTTCGATAATATGCTCTTTTTCCTGATCATTTAGCATATATTTTACCAGAACCTTTATTAAGCGCCCGGAATGTCCTCGCTCAACAGGCTGGATAGCTTTTATCTTATCAGCCTGAAGCTTACATTTTTTGTTGAGAAGGGCGGTGATTTCCTTTTGCGAATACTGAAATTCCCAGCGAAAATAATGGCCTTCTTCATCAACACTGCCCAGGTATTTTTTCAGGTCATCTTCTGGTATGACTTTGGGACTACAAAAGGTTTCCGGAACCTTATCAATCCAATTTTTTACTTTTTCTTCGCTATCAAGTGGCAAATTGTGATCATCGAAATCAGAAGGTGCATCAGGTAGAGGTTGCATATAGGGCAATTCATCGCCTTCCCAAACATTCTCAAAAGTTTCCATAACTCCGCCACAACTTTTTGAATAGCGCGCATCACAGATTTGATTTTCATACATTAGCACCTGGCCAGAGGTATTCAAAGCCCCTTGAATTGACAGTTCACTGAGATTATTTGTACCCTGATAGCGTTGACAGCAATCATCGTTACAGACGTCAAAGCCCAGATGACGATGTTTCTGTTCAACATTGGCCAGCATCCAGGAACGGGCGGCAATTGTTTGGCTTTCGATCAGAGCATCAGGACAGGCTGTTCCCATTTCAGAGGTAGCCACACACATTAAATACTGTTCAATTGGCAATTCATTAATCAACATAAGACTATTGTCATAGGCCATTATTTCGATTTTTCCAGGAAGAAATACGTCAATATATTTTTTCCAGTGAAACGACCTTCCCGAGATTACTTTTTCTACTTTTATCCCAGATTTATGACCAATATGGTAGTCACTGTTGACCGGAACAATATTCCACTTCTTTGCCTGGTCCTTGTAATCATCATCAATCTCCAGATCTACCTGTTTATTCTGCCAGGTAAAATTCAATCCGGATAAGGATCTCAAATCCTTACGATTGCCATTTTCATCAACAACCTGATATTTAATATCTTCCGGAATTTCTAGCTTGACATTTTGCTGATCATCCTCTGGCAAAATAATTCCAACCCGCAAAATTGGTTCTTGATCAGGAACTGTATTCGGTTCAAGCATATTGCTTCCTCTTATTTACCATTTTTATAAGTTAAATAGGCATCGATACCAGCGCCAAGAGCAGGAGCCTCTCGCAATTTGGAAATTTTCAAAAGCTCCTCATTAAATTTGCCGTCAGGGCAGTAATAGGTTTTGGCTTGTTCATCCAGAACTTCGGATTCATTGATCTGAATGGACAGTTTTTTAAAGAAAGGCTTCCAGAGAATATTATCTTCACGGGCTTCTTTGAATAATTCTCCCAATCTCTGGCCGATTATTATAGAGTCAAAAACAGTTTTTTTATAATTGTGCTGACTGGAAGGCGCCTTTTTATTTTCATTAACAAAGGAAAATAATCCCTGCCAGCCGGCATAAAGAGTAGATATCCGTTCGTAAATTAATTTTGCAAGGTCTTTGGTCACGGTTTCAAAGGTTTTGGCTGCTGCTCCATTATCCCGAAGAGCTTTTTCACGAATCTGAAGCGGATAGATTTCCTTCTCATTGAGTTCCTGAACAGTTTGTCCGGAATAATCAGCATAAATTGACTGGATTCCCTGAGCAGAAGCACATTTTTCCAGCGAAAGACCATCCTCATCTTTTAATTCCCAGGTCTTGACAAACCAATCTTTAATATCATCAAGTGAAACCAGCTCACCTTTCAATTTTAAGGCATCGGCTGTTCCTGTGCCACCGCCCAAATAATAGGAATTATCAACCTGACGAAACTGACCGTCCGTGGCATATTCTTCACCGATTCCACAATAAAATGCATCGCTGCCTAGTTTAGCAATCGGTTCTACCAATTCGATTCCGGCCTCTTTCAGGATACTCTCCATTTCATCGCAATAGTGAATATTGCGCGGACCATTGGCCATGACCGAGATTCCACGACCATCTCTGGTCTTGAGACCTGGCATACCTTCTCCGATTAAGACTCTATTCATACCACTCTTTTCCACCAATTTTTGAACGACCCTGGCAGCAGCTTCTATGTAAGTATAGCCATGCTGTTTTTCCTCACTAGTAGGTTGAATATTACCTTCCTGAAATTCATCAAGCTGTTTTTGAATATCAACTGATTCAAAATTTTCTATGTAGCCGTCCTGATCTCTATAGGACAAAACAGCATTGTATTTTCCCAGAGAAAACTCATTTTCACCTTCTACATCAAGGGACCAGCCACTAACTTTTGTGGCGCCACCGTCGATTCCAATTAATAAAAAGTTGTTACTCATATAAAAGCTCCTTTATCAGAATTATTTATTTTTATTCAATTCAATCCTGCGTTTGATGCCTTTTAAGCGCATATGATCCTTGGCTTCATTGTTGCGGTTAACAGTGAGTTGATCAATGGCATGATCTGTTCCGCCAGCGTGCCGGACAACCTCATAAATCGGATCGAAAATGCGGCCGACTTTATATTTTTCACTAATCTTCATAACCATATCATAATCCTCACCATAATTCCGGGCAAAGGGCATATCGTTCATATCAAAATAACCAACTTCCTTGATAATATCAAAAGGAATACAACGAGGAGCTCCAGCACCATTAATCCGCAAAAGATTGTTACGGCCATTTTCCTGAGTCCATTCATCATGAGTGACTACTGGAATATCTTCCATGCGGTTGTATTCGCCTGATGATTGCAATTCCCAGACCTCATAAGAGCCAATTACCATCCCGATTTCAGGATCTGACTCAAATTTTTTGACAACTTTTTCAACTGCATCAGGTTTTAAACGATCATCGGAATCAAGTTGCACATAATATTTACCCCGGGCTAATTCTGCTCCCATATTCAGGCACAGACCAATATTATTAACATCCAGAACTTTGAGGCGTACTTCCGGTTTTTCAGAATCATATTTCTCTCCACCGGCCATATACTTTTTGACTTCATCTACTGTTGGATCAGTTTCTCCGCCATTCACTACTACCAGAGCCTCAATATCCTGAACAGTTTGGTTAAGCACGCTTTCCAGAGCAGTACCAATAAACTGAGGCCGATCATTGACGGGAATCACAACTGTAGCAGTTAATTCAGCATCTCCAACTTCTCTTTTTTGATAATGGTCTCCCGGTTCCAGATAGGCGCCGATTCGTTTCAAATGGTCTGATACAATTTTCTCAGCTTCTTTTTGACTCTCTTCACTATCCATTAAATAATCAAAAACATTCTCTTCAGTTGCTGGAGCAATTACTCGATAAAGCGAGCCATCATAACGATTGGAAATATGAACCAGATCATAATTTTCTGATACTTTCAATCTAATGTCGTAAAGCGGCTTATATTTTACGGAAGTATCAATAGCTTCTTTGAGGGCTTTTTTGGGGAAAAAGAGAGCGGAACCGAAATCCTGATTATCTCGAACGCGACCAATATGATGCTTCAATAAATGTTGTTCCTGAACTTCGCCATCGGATTCCAATTCGTAATCGGCATACAACATTCCCAAATTAGAGCTTCTTTCCATAACCATAAAAGCCGTCTCTAAATAAGACTGTTTCAAAAGCACTTCATATTGCTGGTTATCAATATAAACTACAAAATCTCCAGCGGCACTTTGTACAGCTTTTTTAAGGCCCTTGGAAACAGTTTCAAAATCCTCGATAAGTTTCAGATTATCAATTTCGGTTTTGATATCACTGTCTTTTTCCTGTTTGAGAACAATTATATCAACTGGTTGAGGTTTCTGTTTCTCGATTGATTCCACAACCTTTTTAAAGCCATCATCACCATAAGGAAGTTTTTCAGAATAATACAAAATCACACTTACTTTTTTATCTTCAAATGCATTCATAATTAATACTCCTATTTTTCAAATTATGTTGTTTTCACTTCTATTCTTGGTCATATATTCGGGCTACACGAGGCGAAACAGAACAGGTTAATTCATAAGAAATCGTTCCAGCCTGATCTGCAACCTGACTGGCAGGTAAAAAACCCTGATCTGATTCTCCCCAAAAAATAACTTCATCTCCTTCTTTTACATTTTCATCAACTGCTACCATGATCTGATCCATGGTAACTGTTCCAATGATGGGATACAGTTCTCCCTTGATCATTACTTTGACTTGATTGGTAAAGCTGCGTAGAATTCCGTCAGCATAACCAGTTGGCAAAACCGCTACTGTAGTTTTCCGCTCTGTTGTGTAGCGCCGGCCATAGCTAATGGAATAATTAGCAGGCATTTCTCTTAGTTCCAGAACCCTGGTTTTCAAAGTCATAACCTGTCGTAGAGGAATTGATTCTGATGTCTCCAGAGATGGATAATATCCATATAAAATTATTCCAGCCCGAACCATATTAAATTTTTCACTATAGCTTTCCGGAATGTCAAGCATGGCTCCACCATTTGCCATGTGAATATAGGGAATTTCAATTTGGTGCTTTTCCAGTTGAGACAGAATTTTCTGAAATTTTTTCAGCTGGCTATTAGCATAAGGTTTATCTGTTGTATCCGCAGTAGAAAAATGGGAATAAAGGCCTTCAACTTTTAAATTAGGATTATCCAAAGTCTGCAGGATTACTGGAAAGGCCTGATCAGTTAAGATTCCTGCTCGTCCCATTCCGGTGTCAACATTAATATGGATCTGAGCCTTTTTATCTAATTGCTTGGCTTTTTTGGCGATCAATTCAATATCCTGCTGACAGGTTAATGTAATTCGAAAATCATTTCTAATTGCTGTCTCGACCTCTTCGGGGAAAAGGCGGCCAAAAATAAGAATTTTTTTATTAATGGCATGGGCTCTTAATTCCAAAGCCTCAGAAAGACGCGCTACAGCAAAAATTTTCACGCCTTCTTCAACCAAAGTCTTAGCCACTGAAATTGCGCCATGGCCATAAGCATCAGCTTTGACAACAGCCATAACCTGGCAGGGATCAACTCTTTTCTTAATCTGATTATAATTATACAGCAAATTATCGAGACTAATATGGGCTTCAGTTACGGCGTATTTTTCCAGGTCTTTATCCATTTTATCTTCCTATAATTTATTCATATAGAAAATATTTTTTCCTCATCTCTTCAAATTGCTTTTTCTCAGCCTGCCATCCTTCGATGATTTTTTGAGCAGAAACTCCGTTTTGAATACTAGTTCGAATTTCAGTGCTACCTGCCACTTTATCAAACATTTTATTTCTGTTTTTATTGAATATTTTTTGATCAGGGTAGAGTTTCTTTAAAGCTGCTAGAATATGGATCTGACTTTTAACAGGTTGAAATTTATCAAAATCCAGAATGTGGATTTGAACGCCTTTAAGATGTTCCTTTTCATTGGCAAAATAATAGGGTGTGTAATACATAGGTCGAAAATGAACGCCAGGTAGTTCTCTTGTGTTTAATTCTTTGGCCAGTTCATCGGCATCTATCCAGGTCTGCCCAATCAATTCAAAAGGAAGAGTATAGCCAACACCAATATCAATAGTCCGCAATTCACCAATAATTCCCGTAGCTGGATAATACATTGCTGTTCTTCCATGGGGTATATGAGGCGAAGTGGGAATCCATTCCAGACCGGTATCATCAAACTGCATATCCCGTTTCCAGCATTTCATCTTAATAACCTGGAGATCACAATTAATATCAAATTCCTGATTAAAAAGTTTAGCCAATTCTCCGCAGGTCAGACCATAAACATAGGGAATTGGATAGAGTCCGACAAAGGATTTGAACTCAGGATCTAGAACTGGACCTTCGACAAGATTTCCTCCCAGAGGATTGGGCCGATCCAAAACAACAAAAGGAATTCCCTTTTCAGCCGCAGCCTCCATGGCATAGGCCATTGTATAAATATAAGTGTATGAACGACTACCAATATCCTGAATATCATAGACTAAAATTTCCACATCTTTTAGCATTTCTTGTGTGGGCTTTCTTGTGGCTCCATACAGACTATAAACAGGTACACCCGTTTTTTGATCATAATAATCATCAATTTTCCCTCCGGCAGTCACATTACCCCGCACTCCATGTTCAGGACCAAAAAGGGCGACCAATTCAACATCAGGATGCTGATCAAATTTATCCACTGTTGAGACGAGATTCGAAGTTACTCCTGTAGGATTGGTAATCAAACCAACTTTTTTTCCCTCAACAATATGAATCTGATCTTCAAGAAGGACTTCCACTCCCAATTTTATTTTTGCATTTAGTCCGGCATGCAGATTACAAAATAAAACTGCAAATACGATCAGGCTAATAACTTTCTTTATTTTGTTATCCATCCTATCTCCCGGTTAATTCGTTAACACTTCAAACTAATTTATAGTAGATGTTTATCAGTCACAAACTTTTTAACATCACTTAATCAATAACATTTTCTTTGTTTTGCTAAATTTATCAGTGCTTAATTTATAAATATAAAGGCCGGAGCTCAAGTTTTGCGGCCGCCATTTTATTTGATAATGGCCCGATTGTTGAAACTTATTAACAGGTTGAGCAACTTTCTGACCTAATGAATTATAAATTACCATTCGAGTTTGACTCGCCTCAGGTAGAGTGTAGCTAATTGTTGTGGTAGCATTAAAGGGATTGGGATAATTCTGATCAAGTTCAAATTTTTCAACGAATTCATTTTCTCGATTTACTGAGACCTGCTGAATCAATTGAAATTTTACTGCATCTGCTCTAAGAGCCACATTCTGACTAATGTCATCCTGAATTTTGATCGCTATTTTTTCATTGGCCGGAAGGTACTGGCGCCATATTTTCACCCAATTCCCACTACCTTCATTCTGATTAATAATCGTCGTATCAATTGTTACCCCAGCAATCTTTAAAATATACAATGCTTGTTGGGAAGCATTCTCTGTTTCTGGTACAATTTCCAGAATGTCGTAAACGCCTTCATATTTCAACTCTGTTTCAAAAATGGCATAATTTCCACTTTCCGAATCTAACCAGCTATATCTACTTGAAGGCCCATAGGCCTGAGCCACGCTGGTGCTCCAATCACCAGATTCTTTATAATGACTGCTATCCCCATTATCTAAAATAGTAAAATAATTTTCTACATTGGCGATAAGAGGCACCCGAAATTGCGGCTTATGCGGATCATTACTTGTTATTATTAATGTGTCTTGGATCTCTCCCATTTGCTTGGAATAAAACTTCAGGTCAAGATTAGAATCCCCCATTGCCGGAATTGTGTCAGGAAGATTGAGATTATGAAAAATATAGCCATTCTTGCTGTCCAAATCTGAAATCACAAGTTCCTTTATTCCTTGATTGGACAATTCCAAACTCAAACTGGTCGTATCATCTATACTAACATTGCCGGGATTCAGAACTTTTTGTCCGGCCTGAAGGTCATGGTCTTTGACCAGAGGAGTAATCTTAACAGCATCAACTGCCATTCTTCCCGGTCCAATGGCTTTCATTTCAATATAACTTCCCTGATTGGAATCCAATTCCATAGTTTTTAGATAATTCCATTGATCAAATCTGACTGGATAATTACCTTCAACCGTGTCAACTTCGGTTCCATTTTTGATAATATAATAAAAATTTTCCACCTGATTACTAAATGGGGGTACTCGATAAAAAATATTATATTTTCTGGATTCTTTAATAGTAAAACTCCAGCGTGCTCGTGATGTCTCACCCTCTTCTAATGGAGTAATTTGGGAATTATTTCCCCAGCTTTCCCAGGGAGCGGCTGTATAATTACTCCAGATTCCCTTTTCAATGGAAAATTGTTCGTCTTCATTATCAATGTACTGATCATCAGGTAAATATCCCTGGATTTCCAAAGTCTGATTGCCCATGCTATCACAAACTGCTACACCAATTTTAGCTAAAGTATTTATGTTTACTGGTTGGGCAGTTTCCCAGTTGTTGGGGCCAGTAGATTGGCATGATATTTTGAAATATTCTTCATAAATATTCTTGGCAGCAACATAGGGCTGAGGCTGAAAAATATCTTCGCTAACACTTATCTCGAAATAGGTCTCCTCTCCGCTTCCTAGCTGAGATATATTGAGTTCAGGTTCAGTGCTATCCTGGCTGTTTTGCCAGCGCTGCATTGCTTCTACGGCTGTGCAGTAGCGAAATTTCACATCCGGGTATTTATCCTCCATAGCATGAGCCAGACTATCCATAGCTACCAAATTGCTCTTAAAATCATTCTCTGGCAAATGTCCCCAAAAGCAGGCAACCTGATCCCGACCCTTTGCTGCCGCAGAAAATACTGTGTCCATTAGGTTTTTATAGCGAACAGAGTTCAGATGGGCTGAACGCAAATTCCAGCCAGCAGTATTGCCCGGTATCTGATAATTATCCGCAGAGGGATGGTAGGGTACAAATTCTGAAGGCGCCTGAGACCAATCTATTATATTATCAGTAGGCTCAGTATCATGGGTCTTTTTGGATGGATAAGCATTGTGCATGCTATAAGGTAGTAGGTCATTTAAATAGGCTTGCCATTCATTATCCATATAATGCCAGCCACTGCGAAAAGAAACTGGGAATATTTGTTCTTCTAATAAAAATTGGCTCAAAGTCACATCAAAATCAGAGCGGCATTCTTCAAAATTTTGGGCCTGATTCCAGTACCAGAGTCCATCTTCATTGTAATCACTCCATTTAAAAGTGTGATAATGAAGAGAAAGTTCATCACCAGCTTGCTCGACAACGTCGCCATGGTATTTTTTCATTAAATACATGGTCATAATATTTGGAATGGGGACATTGGTATTGGTAGCATAACGGAAAATATTTCCCGCCATCATCCACCAGGTCAGTTTCATAGGCGTACCATAAGAATCTTTCATTTGATTTCGAAAGTCCATATCCATGACAGTATAGGCATTGTCAGCTGGATTTGTATATAATTCGGGATTGTAAGTACAATGATAACGGCTGGTGGTCATACCATCCCAGATTGCAGTATCGGAACCAATAACCAGGAGTACCTGCCCCGCTTCAGCTGCCACATAAATGGGCGCCAGGATGATTAATAAAAAATGAGTGATATTTCTAATTTTATTGATCATATATTCTAAAATATCATTATAAATTTAGTTTACATCTACAATTTTCCCCGGATTGAGAATATTATTAGGATCAAAGGCCTTTTTAATCCTTCGCATCAATTCCAGGGCAGCCGGTTCCAGACAATTATTCAAATATTTTTTCCTCTTATGTCCAATGCCATGTTCTCCACTAATTGTTCCACCATAAGAAAAGGTTTTATTATAAATTGCTTCCAGAACCTTATCAAGAGTCGTTTCCCATTCTTCCATATCCATTTCTGGTTTTTTGACCACTGTAGCATGAAGATTACCATCGCCTGCATGTCCATAAGTCGGAATCAGAACATTATATTTTTCTGCTATTTGTTCTAAATCTTTGAGAATTTTGGGAATACTGGCCACAGGTACAACAATGTCCTCCAAACTCTGGACCGGCGAATAGACTTTAAAAGCCTCGGCAATATTTCTGCGGACACGCCAGACACGCTCAATTGTAGTATGATTATCAGCAACATAAACTTCTAGAGCACCATTTTCCTGGCACAATTCCCCAATAGTTTCATATTCTTTTTGTAATTGTTCCATATTATTGCCGTCAACTTCTATCAAAAGCATAGCCCCGGCATCTTGGTGAGAAAAATGCTCATTCAAATATTTATACGAAGCTTCAAAGGATCTCTTATCCATAAATTCGATTGCTGTGGGAATTATTCGACCATTGGTCATAATTTCAGGAACCATTTTTATAGCCGTTTCTGGATCTTTGAAAGGCACCAGCAGATCAACTCGTTCAGTTGGTAAAGGCAAGAGCTTGATTATTATTTTTGTGAAAATCCCCAGGGTCCCTTCTGAACCGACCATTAATTTGACCAGATCATAGCCAACTACATCTTTGACCCGCTTACCACCTAACTCAATTATTTCTCCTTCCGGAGTAACCATCTCAATACCCATTATATAACGACCAGTTACTCCATATTTGACAGCACGACCTCCGCCGGCATTTTCAGCAAGATTGCCTCCAATAAAACAACTCTCCACACTCATGGGATAGCCAGCAAAAAATAATCCATCATCTTCAATAAGTTCATTTATTTCATTGGTAACTACTCCAGGTTCTACTACTGCCATCAAATTTTCTTTATCAATTTCTAGAATTTCATCCATTCTCTCCAGAGAAAGTACGATACCGCCTTCCACTGGAACGGCACCACCAGAAAGACCACTTCCTGCTCCCCGCGGTGTTACAGGAACGTTTTCACGATTTGCTAATTTCATTATTTTTGAAATCTCTTCGGCATTTGCCGGTTTAACAACAACATCTGGCATGTGAGCATATTTTTTTTCAGCAACTTCATCATGGGAATAGGTTTCCAGTTTGGCTTCATCATCATAAACAACAAACCGCTTCCCGCAAATTTCAATTAACTCATCTATGATCTTCTGATCAATCTTATTATATGCAGACATATTTTTATTCCTCATTACTATTGATGTTTTCTTTTTTCCAGTTTTTCAATCAGCATAGGCAAGACCTGAAACATATCAGCCTGAATACTAAAATCAGCAACTGTAAAAATCTGGGCTTCGGGATCATTGTCAATGGCCACAATATTTTCAGCAGTCTTTATACCGGCCAGATGTTGAACAGCACCGGAAATTCCGGCTGAAACATATAATTTAGGACTGACTGTCTTGCCACTCAGACCAACCTGGTGAGGATAGGAAATCCAGCCCAGATCAACAGCCTCTCGAGAAGCACCAACGGCTCCATCCAGAAGTTCGGCCAACTTCTCTATAAGTGCAAAATTTTCCTCTTTTTTACAACCTTTACCACCAGCAACTACTATATTGGCATCCTGAATATTGCCGCCTTCTTCTTCAATCGGTTTGAAATCAGTCTGCTTGATGCGGCTTGCAAATAATTCCTCAGAAACTGTTTCATGGACAATTTCACCGCTACGTTCAGAATCTCTTTCTAAAGGTTGATTGGAATGGGGACGTACTGTAGCCATTTGGGGACGGTGATTAGGTGTTTTGATCGTTGCCAGAATATTTCCGCCAATAGCAGGTCGGGTTTGAATCAAATTACCGGTTTCTTCATCAATATCAAGGCCTGTACAATCAGCAGTCAAACCTGCATGGCAATTTATAGCCACAGCCGGGGCAATTGTTCGGCCTGTAGTTGTAGCACTGGCAATCATGATCTCCGGTTTATATTTGTTGACCAGGTCCGTGACAACATTTATATGCGGATCAACTACAAAATCCTGCAATTTCTCATGGCTAACTGATATAACTTTATCAGCGCCATATTCTATTAAAACATGTAATTGTTGATCATCTATTGCATGGCCCAGCATTAAACCCACTAATTTGACATCACGCTTCTCAGCCAACTCTTTGCCGCGCTTGAGTAATTCATAGGAAACATC
>DATGCI010000209.1:0-6198 GCA_035312185.1 bacterium | reverse complement strand
AGCAGCGATGTATCAAAAATTATTGATATTATCCCAGGTAAAAGCCAGGAATATATAATTGACCAAAAAAAGACCAGTGATCGTAATTATTTTATAACTACACTCAATGCTGCTGGACAGGAAAGCTCTATTTGTCGCTTTCCCCGTTAAGTCCACGGCATAGTATAAATGTGAGGTGTTTATGCTTTTAAAAAAAACCAAACAGCTGGAAAGAAAAGTCAACAATTTTATGGACATTATCAATGAAGCCGGGCCAACTCTAAAATTAGGAGTCAAAGCCTACTTCAATGATGATCAGGAAAAATTTACAGAATTGCTGGATAGAATGATCAAATTGGAAAACAGAGCCGATGATATTAAACGGAATATCGAAGCAGAACTGTATGAGCGAACTTTGATTCCTGAGGCGCGCGGCGATGTTCTAGCTTTACTGGAGGCGCTTGATGATATTGTAGATCGTAGCAAAGAAACCATGCGAGAGTTTAGTATTGAAATTCCTCAAATTCTGGAAAAATATCATCAGAGCTATCTCAATCTAACGGACCTATCAGCCAATGCTATTGACCAGATTGTCAAAGCAGCCCGTAATTTTTTCAACAATACAATGCAAGCCCGCCACTATGTATCCAAAGTTTATTACTGGGAAAAAGAAGCTGACCGGGAATCTGGAAGTTTGTTGCGTAAAATATTTCGTGATGACGAACTCAAAGACCTCAGTGAAAAATTTCATCACCGCGCCTTTGTGGAGCGCATTGATCGGGTAGCTGATATAGCAGAAGATGTTGCTGATAAATTGTCAATTTTTTCAATCAAAAGGTCGATCTAAATGATATTGATCTACCTCTCCAGCGGACTCTTCCTGGGCTGGTCTCTGGGAGCCAATGATGCTTCCAATATTTTTGGCACGGCAGTTGGCACGCGTATGGTTAAATTTCGAACTGCTGCAATTGTGGCTAGTATCTTTGTAATTCTGGGCGCAGTCCATTCTGGATCTGGCGCAGCCCATACACTCGGACAATTGGGTTCTATCAATGCCATGGGCGGAGCATTTATGGTGGCTCTGGCTGCTGGTTTTACTGTCTTCTGGATGACCCGATTGAAACTGCCAGTTTCAACTTCTCAGGCTATTGTGGGCGCTATTGTAGGCTGGAACTTTTTTGCCGGAATGCTTACCGATTATAATTCTTTGCTAAAGATTGTCTTCTCCTGGGTGATCAGTCCAATTTTAGCCGGAATTTTTGCTGTTTTAATATATCTGCTGCTCAAGAGAGTTCTACGTCTAACTCCTGTCAGTATCCTCAGACTTGATGTCTATACACGAGCCGGTTTGATAGTTGTTGGGGCTTTTGGAGCCTATTCTCTGGGAGCCAACAATATTGCCAATGTAATGGGTGTTTTTATTCCGGCGGCTCCTTTTGAGGCAATTCAAATTGCAGGGATAAATTTCAGTGGAACTCAGCAGCTTTTTCTGCTGGGATCTTTAGCAATTGCCGTAGGAATATTCACCTATAGCCACAAAGTCATGCAAACTGTGGGTAATAAGGTGGTCAAACTCAATCCCCAGTCTGCTCTTGTTGTAGTTTTAGCGGAAGCTCTGGTTCTATTTTTATTCGCTTCGGCCGATCTCCACAATTGGCTGATCTCCCATAACCTACCGGCTTTGCCGCTTGTGCCGGTTTCAAGTTCCCAGCTAGTTGTTGGCGGTGTGATTGGAATCGGCATTGTTCAGGGCGGTAAAACCATTAAGTATCGTATTGCTGGAAAAATTGCAGCTGGTTGGGTGATCACACCGATTATTGCGGCTTTGATCGCCTTTTTTGCGCTCTTCTTCTTAAAAAATGTTTTTGAAATGAAGGTTTCAAATCCTGTTTCTTATCGATTGTCAAAACCTGTCGTAAAAAGGCTTCGAACCCATGACATTATCATAAAAGAAGATGACAGAAATAAAAAATTTAAAAATGCAATTAAAGTAAAAAGATTTGTGAACAATAGTTCTTATTTGAGTCAAACTGATCTAGAGGAAATTGTTGCCAGTGCTCGAGTCGACAGCTTTTATTTTAGTTCATCGCGACTCAAAAACTTTCAAAATGATCATGGAGAATTATTTTCAGAAAATGAACTGCAGCGCTTTAATGATTTGAAAGGTCAAAGATTTAGTCATGAATGGCAGTTGCGAGATCAAATCCTTGAAAAAGTTTTCCAGCAGAAAAAAGCTGCATTAAAAAATGAGGAGAATAATCACAAACTGGAGTTGATCAAAGAGAATTTTAAAGTCTCGCATCAAACAAATTGAAATTAAGTTTAAATGAAAGGGTGCTAAAAACCGGTCAATTTTTTGAGCTGAGTCTTGGATAAATAAAGGATAGAATTTAAATTATCCAGAATTGATTAGAAAATGAGGATTGAATATGGATTTATTCAAAAAATGTGTTGAATACGATGAACCGCAGAAAGTCAAAGAACAGGGTGTCTACCCCTATTTTATTCCTTTTTCCGGCGGTGATGATAATGTTATGGATTTTGAAGGCGATGAAAAAATTATGATTGGTTCTAATAGTTATTTGGGCCTTACCCATCACCCGCGGGTTGTGGAGGCTGCCAAAAAGGCCACAGAAGAGTATGGTACAGGTCGAACAGGCAGTCGTTTTTTAAATGGGACTCTGGATATTCATGAAGAATTTGAACAGGAACTGGCTGATTTTATCGGCAAGGAGGCTGCTCTAGTATTTTCGGCCGGTTATCTGGTCAATCTGGGCGTTATCTCATCATTATTGGGACGCAATGATTATCTGGTTCTGGATCGGCTCGATCACGCCAGTATTGTCGATGGCAGCATTTTGTCCCGGGCGAATATTTTGCGCTATCAGCATAATGATCTGGAAGACCTGGAGGAAAAACTGCAACACATTCCTGAAGATTCTTCGGCAATGGTAGTTGTGGATGGCGTCTTTTCTATGGAGGGAAGCATTGCCAAACTGCCCGGTATTTTAAAATTGACAAAAAAATATGGTCATCGTTTAATGGTTGATGATGCCCACGCTATCGGGGTAATTGGACCGCAGGGACGCGGTACTGCTGCACATTTTGGATTGACAGAAGATGTCGATCTGGTAATGGGAACATTTTCAAAATCTTTTGCCGCTATTGGTGGCTTTATAGCCGGTGATCAAGCAGTTGTTGATTATATAAAACATCACGCCCGGCCATTTATTTTTACTGCTAGTTTACCACCCAGTGTTGTTGCTTCAACACGTGAAGCTCTGAAAATCATTATTGAAGATGATGATCGCAGAGAGCGTCTCTGGGAAATATCCGATTATATGCGGACTAATTTTCAGAAAATGGGCTTCGATACCTCAGTAAGTGAAACACCAGTTATTCCAGTTATTGTTGGCAGTAATGAAAAAACTTTTATGCTATGGAAAAGGTTATTTGATGATGGTATTTATGCTAATGCTGTTGTTAGCCCAGCAGTTCCCAGTAATACTGCTCGTCTGAGAACTAGCTACATTGCTACTCACACTGATGAACAACTTGATTATGTTTTGGAAAAATTCAATAAAAATGGTAAAGAACTAGGTATAATATAACGAGAAATCAACAAATACATTTTTGGAAATATTTAAGATCAAAACTATCTGTATCAAATTATTCCCTCTGCTGCTCCTTGTAATTTTATTAGGATGTGCAGCCCAGGGGCCACCCTCTGGTGGTCCAAAGGACACGACTGGGCCCAAATTGGTGGCTGTGTCTCCTTCACCTGGAACTTTGAATTTTCCAGTGGACGGCAAAATTGTTCTAGAATTTTCTGAATCTGTTGCTCCCCGTTCGGCAGAAAATTCTCTTATAGTTCGGCCAGCCTTGCCCGAACCGGCGGTAGTAAATGTTCGTCGCAACAAAGTTATTGTCGATTTCACCGGAAAATTAAAGGATAACACCACCTATATTGTAAGTTTTGGCCGCAGCATCAGAGATTATCGCAAAAATCCAGTTTCAGGTAATGTCCAAACTGCTTTTTCAACGGGACAAAATTTCTCCCGAGCCAGAATTTCGGGTGCTGTTTTTAATATTGGGTCTGGTAAGATAGCTACAATAATGGCCTGGGGACAGGATAAATTTTTGCCAGATTCTTTGACTTATCGAGAACCGGATTACATCACTACTGCGAATTCTGAGGGCGATTTTGTATTAGATCATCTAGCCCAGGGAACTTACTATTTGCTAGCAACTGCTGCCGGTCAGGGTGTGAAGAATATTAGTTCTCGCAATAAAATTGGCCTGGCTAATCAAATGCCGATCCAAATCAATTCTGATTCCAGCCATGTTCGATATATTCATTTTAATTTAAGGGACTACGATTTTTTACAACGCTTTGCTCTGCAGTCCATTCAGACAGAAGAACGCTATATTAATTGTAAATTTTCCCAAGCTGTTTCTCAGGAGAATTGGACTGAGCTTGATATTAATATCAATTTTGCTGATAGTATTATTAAGGCCTGGCGCGATGATCAAGATCCCGGTCTGGTCAAAATTCTGGTCGATAGTCTTCCTCAAGACACTGCTTCCACTATCCAGTTTACAAATCTATTTAGCCAGCAAGGTGAAAAAATATTACCTGAAAAAGGGCGGATGGAATTTGCTTATAAGCCGGCCGAGGATAGCCTGGCACCATCTCTACAAAATTCTACACCAGCATCAGGAGATAATAGAGTGGAACCAAATGACTATATACAACTAAATTTTACTGAGCCAGTTTATCATGTAAATCCTGATTCTGATTTTACTTTTTTACAAATTCCGGACAGTGTTTTTATCGATTTCAGCAGTGAGTTTGTAGATGACAATTCTATTCGGATAATTCCTGATACTCTGCTCCCGCAGCAATCCCGCTTTATTCTTCAGTGCCGCAGCTATAAATGGCAGGATCATTTTCAGAATAATTATCGTGATTCCATTTTTGCAATCAATTTCCAGACTAAGGATCCCCGCAAATTTGGATATATGGCTGGAGAATTACAGCTAGGCGATCAGATTCAGTACAGCAATATTATGCTTAAAGCAACCAGAATCGAAAATCCTTATACTGATTATACCAGAGCGGACAGTAGTGGGAATTTTAGATTTGATCAGCTACTGCCTGGAGAATATCAGATTTCCATTTTCCACGACACTAATAATAATGGTGAATACGATCCTGGAAGTCTTTACCCTGTTCAGGCTGCTGAAGATTATATAAGTTTTTCTGATAAAATCGAAATCCGAGCCCGCTGGGAAACGGCCGGTATAATATTGAGATAAATATGCAAAAATTAAAATTTTATAAATATCAGGCTACTGGAAATGATTTTGTGATCCTTGATTCCCGACAATTACCAGAAAATTGGTATTATTCTGAACTTGCTACTCAAATTTGTCCTCGAAGGACAGCAATTGGTGCGGATGGTCTTATCATTATCGAAAATGAGGTTGCTGAAGATTTTGAAATGAAATATTACAATGTTGATGGTTCAGGCCCAATTATGTGTGGGAATGGTGCTCGAGCTTCCGTACAATTTGTCTATCAGATTATCAAGAAAAAAGAAAAGTATAGGTTTCGAGCTCCCGATGGAGTCCATTATGGAAAAGTTCAGTCTGGTAAGGTAGCCATCACAATGCAGAATACTTCTGAAATTCAACGTCTGGATGATGAAAAATATCAAACTTTTATGTTAAATACGGGTGCTCCCCACCTTGTGATCTTACATCCTGATGCTGAAAATATTAATATAGCGGAATATGCCCAGCCTTTGCGAGAGAAATATGATGCCAATGTCAATTTTGTATATAAAAGAGAACTAGAGAGCTGGTTTATTCGCACTTATGAGCGAGGTGTGGAAGATGAAACTCTGGCCTGTGGCACCGGGGTCACGGCTGCTGCTCTGGTTTTAACTGAAAAATTTCAGCATGATTATCCGGTTAATCTTCAGGCTAAAGGCGGGGGTCTGGCAGTAGATTTTCGAGAAGAAAAATTATGGTTGTTAGGAGCAGCTCAGCTGGTTTATGAAGGTAAAATCAAAATTAATGAATTATGATAAACAGGAGGATATATGTATCTTGTGATTATGGCAGGAGGCGTGGGAAAACGATTCTGGCCACGCAGTAGAAAGTATAACCCCAAACAGTTTCTCAATATTGTCTCTGATGACTCGATGTTAAAAT
>DATGCI010000208.1:0-12335 GCA_035312185.1 bacterium | reverse complement strand
ATTAATATAGGCAGTAATGATCTTCTTCAATTTACACTTGCGGCATCGCGAGAAAATCCTGAAGTATATAAAAGATATCACTCGCTTCATCCTGCCTTGATCAGATTGATCAAAATAATTGTTGCCCGTGCTCGTAAATATGATAAAGAAGCCAGCCTGTGTGGCGAAATCGCAAATTATGAACAGGCTTATCCCTTGTTTTTAGACCTTGGAGTGACCAGCTTTAGCGTTCCAGTTTCCAAACACGCTATAATTAAGCATAAAATTTCCCAGATCGATACAAATGATCTGGATGGTATCCAGGAAAAATTTATGAATTCCATGCATAAAGAATCTACACAAAATTTGTTGAATGATCTTTGATAATTGAAGTATTTAAGTTCTATTTGCAATAAATTAAAATTATTACCATATTTATTAAGAAAGGATAAAACAATGAGTTCAAAAATATTAGAAGAAGGTACACAAGTCGATAATTTTTGTCTGCAAGATGACACTAATCAGGAATTTTGCCTTGGGAATTATTCCGGAGAATGGGTTGTTTTATATTTTTACCCCAAAGATAATACTCCTGGTTGTACTAAAGAAGCCAAGCAGTTTACAGATAAGAAGAAAGAATTTGATGATCTTGATGCCAAAATAATTGGAATTAGCCCTGACTCTGTAGAAAGTCATCAAAAATTCAAAGAAAAGCATGATCTGGATGTAAAATTACTCAGTGATCCGGAGCACAAAGTTCTGGAAAAATTTGGCGTTTGGCAGAAGAAAAAAATGTTTGGTAGAGAATTTTTTGGCGTCGTGCGCTCTACCTTTTTAATAAATCCAGAAGGGAAAATTAAAAAAGTCTGGAAGAAAGTGAGAGTAAAAGGACATGCTGAGGACGTCAAATGCACCCTTGATGATTTAAAATAATAAATCAAATACTGGAGGATAGAATGGAAAAACATAATTTAAAAGATATTTCAGAAATAGCATCAGACATTGATATTCCTGAACATTTACTGGAAAGATATGGAAAGCATAAAGCCAAAATAAAACTGGACGCACTCTCAGAATTTAAAGATCGGAAAAAAGGCCGCTTGATTCTGGTCTCGGCGATAACTCCCACTCCAGCAGGAGAAGGAAAAACTACAACTTCGATCGGTCTTTCAATTGGTCTGAATCGAATTGGCTATAAAAGTATTGTAACTCTGCGGGAACCTTCTCTCGGACCGCTTTTTGGAATTAAAGGCGGTGCAACCGGGGGCGGTAAAACTACAGTTCTACCGGATCAGGATATTAATCTCCATTTTACCGGCGATATTCATGCCGTAACTGCTGCCCATAATCTAATTGCAGCTGCTCTTGATAATCATATTTACAGAAGAAAAGAACCCCGCATTGATCACCGCCAAATAAAATGGAGTCGGGCTCTAGATATGAACGATCGCAGCTTGCGAGATATCGTGATTGGTCTGGGAGGCAAGACCAGTGGCGTTCCGAGAGAAAGCAATTTTATCATTTCAGCTGCCTCAGAAATTATGGCCATTCTAGGATTTGCCGAAAGTTATGACGATCTTAAGAAACGCCTGGGAAACATTCTTCTGGGGTATACCTATGAAAACAAACCTGTTTATTTGAAGGATCTCAATATCAGCGGTTCAGTTGCAGCTCTATTAAAAGATGCTTTGAAACCCAATCTTGTTCAGACTAGTGAAAACACTCCTGCCTTTGTCCATGGTGGCCCTTTTGCTAATATCGCTCAGGGAACCTGTACTGCTACTTCTATGCGTCTAGCTGAACACCTCTCGGATTTTGTTGTGACTGAGGCCGGGTTCGGTTTTGATCTTGGTGCTGAGAAATTTTTTGATATTGTCGCCCGCAAAACTGGTCTCCATCCTGACGCTCTTGTGCTCGTGGCTACTGTGCGAGCATTGAAGATGCATGGTGGTAAGAAATTAGGAGAACTGGATGAACCCGATCCTGCTGCTGTAGAAAGAGGATTACCAAATCTTGAAAAACATATTGAGAATATGGAAAAGTTCAATGTTTGTCCGGTTGTCGCTATTAATAAATTCGCTCAGGATACTGATGAAGAAATCAAAGTTATTGAAGACTTTGTAAAGAGCAAAAATGTCAGAGTTTCAGTAGTAGATTCAGCTATCAGAGGTGGAGAAGGTGCTGAGGACCTTGCTCGAAAGGTCACCACCCAGTGCGAATTTGATGACCATTATTCACCACTTTACAAAGACGAAGATTCCATAAAAGAAAAAATCAAAACTGTTACCAGTGAAATTTACGGCTCCAAGGCTGTTGACTATACCAAAGAAGCTGAAAAGGATATTGAAAAGATCAAAGATCTGGGCCTGGAAAATCTACCTGTCTGCATTGCAAAAACACAAAAATCACTATCTGATAATCCTGAATTGCTGGGACGACCAAAAGATTTTTTGGTAACTGTTAGAAAAATTGATGTATCGGCAGGTGCTGGATTTTTAATTCCAATAACCGGTGATATTCTCCTCATGCCCGGACTTCCTGAAACACCAGCTGCTGAGAATATTGACATTAGTGATGATGGAGACATATCGGGAATATTTTAAAGGTGAGCTTAAATGAGATTGTTTAAGTCATTAATATTGATCGCATTAATATCAACAATTTTAATAGGAGAAGATGATACTTTGCAATATAATGATCTGACAAAGGAAGAAGAACGGATCATCATTAATAAAGGTACGGAACGGCCTTTTACTGGCCAATACAATGACCATTATGAAAAAGGAACCTACATCTGTAAAAGATGTAATGCACCTCTTTATTTCTCTGAGGATAAATTTAAATCCGGTTGCGGCTGGCCGAGTTTCGACGACGAGATCGCGGGCTCTATAAAGCGGCAAACTGATGCTGATGGAATCCGAACTGAGATCTTGTGCGCAAACTGTGGCGCACATTTGGGGCATGTCTTTACCGGGGAAGGTTATACAGATAAAAATGTGCGTCATTGTGTAAATTCAATTTCTATGGATTTTATACCGGCCGGTCAGCAACCACCTCTGCAAAAAGCCATTTTCGCTGCTGGTTGTTTCTGGGGTGTTGAGCATCTTTTCAAAGAAAAGGATGGAGTGGCCAAAACTACTGTCGGTTATTCTGGCGGTCATGTAGAAAATCCTGAATACAGAGAAGTTGTTTCGGGCACTACAGGACACAAAGAATCTTTAGAAATTTTATATCGTCCCGATCAAACCAGTTATGAAGATCTGGTAAAATTGTTTTTTGAAATTCATGATTTTACTCAGACTAATGGCCAGGGTCCTGATATTGGAGAACAATATCTGTCCTATATTTTTTATCTAAATGATGATCAAAAACAGGTGGCAGAAAAAATTGTCAAGCAATTAGAAAAAATGAATTACGATGTGGCAACTGAATTAGAAGAAGCAGAAAATTTTTACAAAGCAGAAGAATACCACCAGGATTATTATGATAAGACTGGTAAACAGCCTTACTGCCATATTCGTAAAGAAATTTTTTAATTCTGCCCTTTAAATTAGCCTAAATCCTCATAAATGAAAGCGGAGTCAAAATAGCTTGACTCCGCTCTTTCTATCTTAGTATTTTAGATAATGTAAAACCTTCTCAGTTTAATCTCTTCGTTCTATGAGTAATTCTCGTAATTATTTACTTCCTAAAAATAATCTTAATTAACTCTTAAATAATTCAACACTAGGAACTACTAATGAAATTGGTAGATTGAGAAAATTCCTTCTTAAGTAGGCGTGCGTGCAGTACATGACTGGAAATTGAGTAAGGTAGCAAGGACTCGCCAATGACTCCAATTAAAATGCAGAAATATCCCCCGCATATTGGGTATTATTGGTAATTCTGCTTAAATCCCACTCAATTTAATCGAAAATTTGTAATGCCGTCCTGGTAGAGGATATTTGGCAATAGTGGCCATATCTTTATCCAGAATATTTTCCACAGAAGCAGAAAATCCAAGATCAAAATATCGTAAAGGAAGCGTGTAAGTTATTTTGGAAGATAGGTCATACATACTTTCCAGCTTAGAGTCTTCAGGAGAAAATTGACTGGCATAGCTGGTAATACGTTCCCCAATATAATTAAGTGATGTGTTAAGAACAAGATTATCCATTGTGTAATCCAAAATCAGACTGGCTGAATTTTTGGGTGTATAGATCAACTGCTTATTATTTTCCAGCTTATTTTCGGCATTATTAAAACAATAGTTAAAATGGACATTAAGAGGTATAAATGAAAAATGGCTATCATAGGTAAGAATCAGACCGCTTCTTTCCACCTCTTGAACATTTTGTGGGTACCAGCCCATCCAATCCTCAGGATTCTCAGGATCGGGAGCCCATTGAATCAAGTCACTTCCGATTTTGTAAAAACCATTAATTTTTATTAAATGGTTTTTAAAAGGATTGAATGATAATTCAGCAGAATAATTATCTGTTTTCTCAGCCTTCAAATAAGGATTGCCACCAGGAACCCAGTAAAGATCATTAAAAGTGGGATGATAGTAATGCTTCTTGTATTTTACTGAGAAGTAATTTAAAAAACTAATATCAGAAAAATTGTATTTGCCCAATATTCCAGGATTAATTTGATTGAAATTACCTGCCGAATATTGCCATCTAACAGAAGGCTGAATAATTATTAACTTTTCAATTTTCGCACTAAGATCAGTGATAAAAGTATTTCTTGTATGCTGACCTGCGTCAGTGCTGCGAACTTTATCAGAACGGTATTTTATTAAAAGATTACTGGATAAATTGTCGTTAAATTTATGTTGGTTAGTAAGTGAAATACCGCTAGAATAGAGTTTATGGCGTGAAAAACCGGAATCGGAAGGATCTACATCATAACGAGAATAAGATTCTTTGTAAATTGTTTTAAGATTATTCTAGCCCTTTTCATATAAATAACCAACCTGATTGGCAAACAGAGTTAATTCATCATCCTGAATAGCATCTGGAGTAGGGAAGGAGATTGAGCCGGGAATTCCGCGCTCCTGTTCAGAATAAAGAAGAAGTGATTTAATAAATATATTATCAGTTAAGAATCCATTAATTTTTGATGAAACATAATTTTGATTGAAATCATTGTTTCTTCTTGCAGTATTTTGCTCTGTCATCTTATTGTAAAATTCAAAATCACCATTCGATTGTTCACGACCGGCATACAAATTGAAGTTGAGCTTACCAAGAGACCGGTGAGCAGTTGCTGAATATTTTTGATAGCCAAATGATCCAGCGCCCATGGTTATGGAATTTTCACCAGTCCAGGGTGAGAGTAAAATTGTGCCTTCTGTCCCGCTATTTCTGAAATCTGTTGAATTTGCTGAAAGCAAAACTATATTTCTAATAAAATCGGTAGGAATATTGGAAAAGTCGATAGTTCCATTTTGAAAATTATTAATGTTAAATCCCGCCAGTCTGACATTTGTATGGGAAGCCGGAGCACCGTTCATACTCAGAGTAACTGTACCTGCCTCACCGCCATAGGCCTTCAAATAACTTCCCGGTAAGTAGGAAAGCACTTTTTTATTATCATGTTGATTGAGTTCTTGAGTGTAACCCAGGCGAGAAAATGTCTCCGAAGAATTATTTAGTTCTGGAGAAAAGGCCTTAACTTGAACGGATTGAAGCTGAATTTCTTGGGGGACAAGTTTTATTACCAGATTTGCCCCTGGACTAAAATCAATTTTTGTAATAGTTCGGGATTGGTAGCCATAGCGGATTATCTCAAGAGTATCTTGAGGATCAATATTTTTGAGATAAAAGTAGCCGCTCTGATCGCAGATTGTGTAGCCTTCAGAATTTAATTTTTTGACAATTGAAAAAGACAAAGGCTGATCATTATTATCAACTACATAACCTGAAACTACCTGATTGTTAGCTAACAAATTAGCTGCAGAGACCAGAATAATGCCGGTCAATACAAAAACAAAAATTTTACGTTGGAATGAAAACATGGTTGAACTCCTTTTGCCCGCGCAAACGGAATTAAAGATTAACTTTTTGGAATTGGCCAGATATCCTGACTTACGGGTCAATCAACTAACTGCGCCTTCCAGCCGATCTGTTACAATCAGCCGTGGCCTATGCAGAGTTGTCGCCGCTTACAGTAGCGGGGCTGTGCATGATTTTCACATGACTTCCCTGGTCAATTCATGATGTGAAATAGACAAGCAAAATTAGGTAGAAAATTTAAACTATCAAATCAATTTATTATTTTGATCGCATACCTGGTCATAAAACAATTTTATTTGTAATGCAACAAAAGTATTGCAAGTGTTCAAAAAATGTTTTGATAAGTGTTCAAGAAGTGTTCACATATCCTCTAATAATATAATCAACACCCAGCTTTTGGGCTAATTTGCAAGATTGATCGCGATCAATTTGATAATCGACAAAACTGATGCGAGTTTTTAATCCAGCCTGCTTGCAATCTTTTACAAACTGGATAGATTTCTGATAGGCCTCGTCATATTTGGGATGGCAAACCTGGTTATAAGCCTTTTCATTAGTGCTATTAATTGAAACACTGACTGCATCAATACCTGCCGATTTTAATTCTTGCACAACATTGCGACCATTATAAAAAATATATGGATAACCGCAGGTATCCAGGCGAATTTTATGGCGATAGTTGGCTTTTATCCATTTTGTGACTTTTAGGAGAATGTCCAGGCGCATGAGCGGTTCGCCGCCACCACAGAATACAATTTCATTTAAAATATCCGATATATTTTGGCTAATAGCATCGGTCACTTTTGCAAAATTCGGCTCATGGTCTAGAATAAGATCAACGCCTAGATCTTTGCTAATAGCCGGAATATCACAAAAATCACAATCATTGGGACAGCGATTCGTTAGATTGATATATAAGTTGTTCTTGTATTTGTAAACAATATCTGACATATAGACTCCCTTTTAACTGTAAAAATTGATGATCACAGTTTTTATTTTCAAGGTTTTTAATTGATTTATCGAATGAGTTTTCTGTAAAAATTTTAACAGAAAAATTTTTTGATTTTGTGTTTTGATTAATTTCTATAACACTTATCTTTAGTATCTAATAAATGGAGAGGGTAGAATGAATTCGCAAGCAACTACACAAACAAGAAGTAAATGGTTCCGCTGGGTCGTTTTGGGGCTCATGAGTCTGTTTTGTTTTGCTCAATATTATATTTATGATTCCGTCACACCTCTGGCATCCATGATCAAGACTCAGCTGGATTATACTGGAGCAGAATATGGTCTGCTATTTTCCGCTTATTCAGCAGCCAATGTATTTCTTTTTATGCTGCTTCTTTCTGGAGTTCTGGTTGATAAAATTGGTATAAAACTTTCTGGAGTTATCTATGGTTTTCTGTGTGTCCTGGGTGCGGCATTAACAGCATTGGGAGCAATGGATAATCTGGAGAATATAATAGGGCCTGTCTATGGCTTCTTTGATAATATACCGCCTGGAAATTGGACACCGGAATTAAAAATAATGCTACTGGGACGCACAATTTTTGGAGTCGGAGCGGAAGCCGTTCTAGTAGTAAATAATAAGGTTTTAGCAAAATGGTTTCTGGGTAAGGAACTGGCTTTTGCCTATGGAGTCAATTTGACAATTATGCGCCTGGGAACTTTTTTAGCGCTGAATCTGCAGGCTCCGATTGCCAATCGATTCAGCCTTATTTCTTCACTCTGGTTTGCCGCTTTTGTAATGGGCAGTGGCCTGGTAATGTTTGTCTTCTATATGTTAATGGAAAAAGCTGCTGAAGATAAAAAACATGATAAATCACCGCAAGATAGTGATGAGGAAGAATTCCATCTACGGGAAGCTTTTACCTTTGACAGTTCTTTTTGGTTTATTACTCTTCTATGTGTCACATTTTATTCAGCGGTTTTCCCTTTTCAAGCCTATGCTCCCGATCTTCTCATTCAAAAATTTGGTTATTCAGCAGTCAAGGCCGGTTTTGTGGCTTCTATGTTAATTTTTGGGACTATGATTTTTACCCCTATATTCGGATGGTTTGTTGATAAGTATGGCAAACGAGGAACATTGATGATCTATGGTTCGCTTCTATTGATTCCCTGTCATCTGGCTTTAGGATTAACTCATATTCCGCCGATCATTCCAATTTTTATTGTTGGAATTTCGTTGTCTTTAGTACCGGCAGCTTTATGGGCGGCCATTCCCATGATGGTCAAGGATAATAAATTGGGAACTGCTTTCGGAATTGTAGGCTGGGTGCAAAATGTTGGATTGATGCTGTTTCCCTGGATAGCTGGAAAAATTGCTGATGCCAATACAGTCACCAAAATAGTTGATGGAGCAGAAAAGTCAATAGTTGATTATACCGATACAATGATCATGTTTGCTATGCTAGGCATTGTTGGAGTTATTTTTGCCATTGCTCTCAAAAGAGCCGACCGGAAAAATGAAGGTATGAGCATAGAAAAACCGATGCTGGATTAATAAAAAATTATCCAAATTTCACCATAGATTATTATTTGTATCAAAAAATTATCCATGTTAAATTAAGATGCTTCGTATTAATTGAAAAAAATAAGTTTTGGAGGATTTTATGGCTTACGAAATTAATGATGATTGTACAAATTGCGGCATTTGTGAACCGGAATGTCCAGTAGAAGCTATTAGTGAAGAAGGTGGAAAAAGAGTGATTGATCCTGGTCTGTGCACTGATTGTGGAATTTGTGCTAGCGTCTGTCCGGTTGATGCTATTTCACCTGCCTAAACATTTGTAAATAGAACAATTTTGCATACGAGCTGCCCTACTTTTGTGGGGCAGCTTTTTTTGTGACTTTCTTGTACTTTGGGGCTTTAAAAAATTGTGTGAATCAGGCACCTGAGAGTATAATTTCTAAAAACAAACTTAAAAAGATTATAAAAGAAAAAAAATATTCGTAAATTCCCATCCGATTTTGGGTCGAAATATTTGATAAGTGAATAAAAATTTGGTATAAAATACAGCAATCCTTTTATAATAAAATAGATTTATAATCAATATTTAAAATAGGCCCTGAGTGGTGTAATCAAATTCAAGTTGCTGTCAGTTAATTAGAATATAAAAATAAAAAAATAGAATAATTATTAATATGAGAAAGAATAATCTTCGAAATATTGCTATTATAGCCCATGTTGACCATGGCAAAACAACACTTGTTGATGGAATTATCTCACAGAGCGGGATATTTCATAAAAATAAAAAGCTGGAAAGCCGGCTTTTAGATGACATGGATCAGGAGCGGGAGCGTGGAATTACAATCAATGCCAATAACACGGCTGTTTATTACAAAAACACCAAAATAAATATTGTAGATACTCCAGGACATGTAGATTTTGGTGGTGAAGTTGAAAGAAGTTTAAATATGGTAGACGGAGCCGTTCTTTTAGTTGATGCTGCTGAAGGGCCTCTTCCTCAAACTCGTTTTGTGGTTAAAAAAATGCTGGATAAACAATTGCCTGTTATCCTGGTCATCAATAAAATTGATAGAAGTGACGCCAGAATCGAGGAGGTCAAAGATGAAGTATATGATCTTTTTATTGACCTGGAAGCCGATATTGAGCAACTGGAATTTCCTGTTCTCTATACTCAAGCAACAACAGGTGAAGCCCATTATAAAATTGGTGATAAGCACACAAACTTAAAACCTTTATTTGAGACGATAATATCCGAGATTCCAGGACCAGAGGCTAATGATGATGAAAAAGTGCAATTCCTGATCACAAATCTGGATTACTGTGATTATGTTGGTGAAATTGGTATCGGCAGATTGAGAAATGGTGTTTTGGAATTGGGACAAAATTATTCACTTTGTAAAGAAAATAGCACTGAATCAAATATAAAATTATCAGCCCTGTTCACTTTTAATGGTCTAGAAAGAAAACCGGTAGAAAGAGCGGAAGCCGGAGATATTGTAGCAATTGGAGGGATTGAGGGTATTAATATTGGCGATACAATATCTGACAATCATGATCCTCGACCATTACCCAGAATCAAAGTCGATCAGCCAACTGTATCAATGTTTTTCTATGTAAATACCAGTCCCTATGCTGATGAGGGAGAATATCTGACCAGCCGACATTTGAAGGCACGCCTGGAAAAGGCTGAACTCCATAATGTTGCTATTGAAATGGATGAACTAGAAGGCAGAACTGATTGCTTTAAGATTTCTGGGCGCGGTGAACTCCAAATGGCTGTTTTAATTGAAACGCTGCGCCGGGAAGGATATTCTTTAATGGTGGCAAAACCCGAGGTCATACTAATTGAAGAAAATGGTCAAACTCAGGAGCCCTATGAAAAAGTATTTGTAGATATTCCAGAGGAATATGTTGGTGAGGTGACTGATAAGTTAGCTAATCGAAAAGGTCGTATGACCCATATGATGAACCATGGCAATGGCCGAGTTGATATTGAATTTATCATTCCAACCCGGGGGTTAATAGGATATCGAAGCCAGTTTTTGACTGACACTAGAGGCTATGGGGTTATGAATACAATCTTTGATAGTTATCAGGAATGGGCCGGTCAGATTAAACAGAGGAAAACAGGCTCAATAATTGCTGATCGCCGAGGAACAATTACTCCCTATTCTTATCATTCTATGAAAGATAGAGGCGAACTATTTTTTGCACCGGGAACCAAAGTTTATGAAGGAATGGTTATCGGTGAGAGAAATCGGCCTGGCGACCTAGATGTGAATATTGTTCGGGAGAAAAAACTCACCAATGTTAGAGCCGCAGCAAAAGATACGACTGTTACCCTTAAACCACCGCGGGAACTTTCCCTGGAGCAAGCTATTGAATTCATTGCTAAAGATGAACTTGTTGAAGTGACCCCAGAAAATATTCGTTTACGGAAAAAATTGCTAACAGCAAGAGAAAGAAAAATTGCTCGCCGACATAGAAAAAAAGAATTACAGGCTACTTGAGAAAAGTTCAAATTCTTAATATCCGCTTGCCTGGCCATCTTTACGTGATTCCGAAGCGCCATAGTAAACTTCCTGTTTATTATCGTACATAATGGCTTGATAGCCACCGAATCCACCCACTGTAAATTCAACATCGTGTCCCATCTTGATCAACTGGCGAATTACCTGATAATCAAATCCAGATTCCAGATAAACTGTGCCACCGTCATGCATTTCCGAACCTGTGGGCTGTGAAGAGCCTCCATGACGAATGCGGGGAGCATCACCAGCTTCCTGGAGATTCATGCCAAAATCAATAATATTCATGACAATCTGAGCATGACCCTGAGGCTGCATAGAGCCACCCATTACGCCAAAACTCATATAAGGCTCACCATCTCTGGTAATAAAGGCGGGAATGATAGTATGGAAAGGCCGCTTTCCAGGTTTGTAAACATTGTTGTGTCCCTCCTCAAGGGTAAACAATTCTCCTCGATCTTGAAGCACAAATCCCAGTTTCCCAGGTGTCATACCGGACCCCATCCCCCGGTAATTGCTCTGGATTAAAGAAATCATATTGCCCTGCTCATCGGCAACTGTCAGATAGATTGTATCGCCGTCCTTCAATTTTCCGGCTGAATAACTATCAGATGCCTGATCAGGTTTGATCAATTTTCTGCGTTTATCAGCGTAATTTTTTGATATCAACTTATTCACAGGAACACTGGCAAAATCGGGATCGGCGTAATATTTAGCACGATCTTCAAAGGCCAGCTTTTTGGCTTCAACAAAAGTGTGAATATGCTGTGCACTGCCAAAGCCCATCTTCTGAATGTCATATCCTTCCAGGATATTGAAGATTTGCAATGCGGCAATGCCCTGTCCATTAGGTGGTAATTCCCATACTCGATAACCTCGATAATCGGCTGAAACAGGTTCAACCCATTCTGAATGATGACTGGCCAGGTCTTCATAGGATAAAAATCCGCCGGTTCCTTTCTCACCTCGCATATATTGGGGAGCATATTTTTTCATGTAGGCATCGATATTTTTAGCAATTTCCCCTTTGTAGAAAACATCACGGCCACCTTCTGCAATCTTCTCCAGAGTATTGGCCAGATAGGGATTTTTAAATATTTCACCTTTTTGAGGGGCATGTCCATCGGGCATAAAGATTTCTTTGAAGCCGGGATACTTTTTTAAATAATGGCAGTTGATTTTCCAGTAATAAGCAATCAATTCCGAAACCGGAAAGCCTTGCCTGGCATAATCAATAGCGGGTTTGAGAATTTTTTCCATATTCAGACTTCCAAATCTATCATGGAGTTCAAACCAGCCATCCACAGTTCCTGGCACTGAAACTGGCAAGGGCCCATGCGCCGGTATTTTTTCATAGCT
>DATGCI010000207.1:0-8129 GCA_035312185.1 bacterium | reverse complement strand
ATCCATTCTGTATTGCATACAATTGGTTATGAAGATGCAGATGAGAAGGGTAAGAAAATAATGTTTGATTTGCAGGAAAAATATTTAGACAAAGTCAATTATCAAAAAGTTTTAACCAAAGGACAATCCTGAAAATGAGTAAGAGCGGTGATGAATTAGATGAATTTCTGGAAGTAATGGAAACTTTGCTGGGGCCTGACGGCTGCAAGTGGGATAAAAAACAGACTCATAAATCGCTTATCCCCTATTTATTGGAAGAAACCCATGAAGTCATTGAAGCAATCAATCATGAAGATCCCGATAAGTTAAAAGAGGAATTAGGTGATCTATTATTACATTTAGTTTTTCAGGCCAAGCTCAGTAAAAAGAAAGGCGATTTTGACTTTTCCGATTCCATTCGCTCAATTAAAGAAAAAATGATCCGTCGCCATCCTCATATATTTTCAGATGCGGAAGTGGAAAGTTCAAGCGACATTAAACAGAACTGGGAAAAAATAAAAAAGGAGGAAGGTCGGGATTCGTTGATGGAGGGGTTGCCGAAAACTTTACCTTCATTATTATTTGCTCGAAGAATCCAGGAAAGAGCGGCCGAATCTAATTTTGACTGGAAAAATATTGAACCTATCTGGGACAAAATCCATGAAGAAACAGATGAGTTAAAATCGGCAATCAAAACAAAAAATCAGGATGAGATTGAAGAAGAATTTGGCGATCTACTCTTTTCTCTGGTCAATCTATCCCGGTTCCTAAAAGTCAATCCAGAAGAAGCTTTAAAAATAACTAATCGTAAATTTGTGCGTAGATTTCAAAAAATTGAAGAAAAAATGGATGAGAGTGAACGGCACTTTTCTGACATGACATTGGCCGAACTGGATTCCCTCTGGAATGAAGCCAAAAAAGAAGAAAATAAAGAATAATTAAGAAATATATCTGGCTATTAAATTTAAAATAAATTTCATCCCTAAAATTCTATCCACTTGAATAAAGACTGACAAATCCTTACTTTTTATAAACAGACAATTAAAAAAGGAGGTTTGTCATGTCCATTTCCAAACGAGTTAAAAATTTTCTGGATCAAAATGACGTCAAATATGCCTCTATTATTCATTCTAAAGCCTACACTGCCCAGGAAATAGCCAGCAGTTCGCACATTTCTGGAAAAGAACTCGCCAAAACAGTAGTTCTCAAAGATAAAAACGACAATTTTGCTCTTGCTGTTTTACCTGCTGTTGACAAAGTTGACCTCGAAGTTTTTAACAAAAAAACCGAACTCGAAGATGTGGAACTTGCCAGTGAAAATGATTTTCGCGATCTCTTCCCTGATTCCCGCACAGGAGCAATGGCCCCATTTGGTAATCTCTATGATATGCCCACCTACGTCTCTGAAAGTCTCGAAAACACCCGCATGATTAGTTTCAATGCCGGCGATCATCAGGAACTGATTAGAATGCCTTATCAGAAATATAAGGAACTTGTAGAACCGAAAGTACTGGCTTTCAGCCTGAAATAATGCTCCGAAATGGACTTGCCTATAAGATTTCTTGCTTATTTACATCCAGCCATCATACATATCTAATCTCTTAGATACCTTCTTCAAATAATTTCTGGTTTCATCATAGGGCAGATCATTTGACAATTTTGAATATGTCCACTGAGGATCATGAGTATTCACAACTCTTGACATTGTGCCTAATCTGGTATTGCCGGAAATTGTTTTGGCAACCGTTCCTATCCCTCCATTATAGGAAGCGATTACACAATAAAGAGCATTATCACTATTTTGAATATTTTTGAAATAGACAAACCGCAATTTTGCCAGATAAGCACAGCCTAATTTTATATTATTACTGGGGTTGTAAAGATAATTAGAGGTTAAAAATCTATCCCGATTATAGATATAATTATAAGCATCTCTAGCACCGGTTTTGGGAACTAATTGCATAAGGCCATAAGCCGGGATATAGGATCTTGCCTCAGGATTAAATGAGGATTCTGTATGAATAATAGCCATAACTAGAGCAGGATCTACATCAAATTGATCGGCTTGCTGGAGGACCTCCTGTTTGAATCGGTTAGCCCTGACTTGAATATGGTCAGGAACCATTTTTACTGTAACCTCATATTTAATTCGTTGTTTCCCATCTCCCGATTTAAATTCCTTTTGTTTTCCGGCTTTTTGTTCAACAGTCTTATCAGCAAACTCATCGACATTATCTTCATCTATTTTTTTATCTTTTTGACTTTTAATCTGTCCTTCAAGTAGAGATTTTTTATCTTCACCTTTGGTTTTGACTAAATTTTTTAATCTCTCCTTAAGCATTTGTTTAGCTTTTCTCTCAGCTTCAGGATCACCTTTTTCTACAACTGCTGAAGCTTTGACCTGACCTTTTTCAAAATCTATTTCACCCTTACTATTAAAATCCTGGTCATAATCAACATATTTTTTATTGGTTTTTAGTCCTAGTTCATCCCATTTTTCCAGAATTTTTTTCTTCATTTCTTCTAATTCTTGATGGGCCTGTTCTTCTACTCTTTCATATTCCTGAGTAACAGAAGCTTCATAATGTCTATATTTTTCCTCAATTTCCTGAAAATACTCGCTATCTTCATTTTGCATTGCATTCATTTTTTGCTGTTCTTCTTTGATAATGTCTTCCATACTCTGGTTTTGAGAAAACGCTAATAAACTCAGACAAATTAAGAAAATACCATAATTTTTAAATGATTTCATACTCTCCTCCTTTTGTGATTCGATATCAGGTAAACAGATTTTATCTGTTAAAATTGACAATATTAGATTTCATAATCAAATTCTTAGTATATTTTTTAATTGTCAAGTGATTTTATTCACATATAAAGAATCTTTTGCTTTATTTTCAAATATGAAAATCATAGATTTCGTTGAGATAAAATAGGGGAAGTAATGTCACTAAAAAAATTGGTCATGCTAATTTTATTATGCTTGAATTCACTTTTATACAGTCAGGCAGTCGATTCCAGCCAAATAGCCGTTGCTATTCTGAATTTTGATGCTAATGGTGTTTCCCAATCCGAAGCAAAAGCAATTAGTGACCGATTTCGTACTGAATTATTTCAAGTCGGAAAATATCGAGTAATGGAAAGACAAGAAATGGAGCGTATTCTTGATGAAATGAGTTTTCAGCTCTCCGGTAGTACCTCCAGTCAAAATGCGGTCAAAGCAGGACGTCTGGTCGGCGTGCAAAAAATTGTAGCCGGCTCAGTTAGCAAAATTGACAATTTTTATTCAATTAATACCAGACTTATTGATGTGGAAACCAGCCAGATAGAAAATACGGCAACTCGGGATGTACAGGGCTCAATTGCTGATTTGTTAACTGATGCAATTCCGGAATTGGCCCGGGAATTGTCTGGTATATCTGGAGAAGACAAAAGATCTAGTGCTCTAAAAATCACAACTAATCCTGATAGCGCCAATATTTTCCTCGATAATACTTTCAGTGGGATTTCTCCCCATAAAATTAATCTCACGCCGCTAGATACGCATTGGATAAAAATTGAGAAAAAGGGATACCAACCCTGGGCTCATAAATATATCCTTGATGAAAAGGAAGAAAGAGACGTAGATATCTACTTATCAAAATTGGAAACTACCAAGACAGGCGAACAGGAAGAGCCGCTCAATGCTAAAGTTTCAATTCGCACTCACCCTCAGGATGCCAAAGTTTTTGTTAATGGTAATTTTTTAGGACTCTCACCTCAGGAAGCGACTCTTAGTTCTGGTGATCGACATCATTTAAAGATTACCAAAGAAAATTATAAGACCCAGGATCAATACTACACTTTTAATAAAGGAGAAAACCGTTCTATTGAAATATATTTAAGTCGTAAAGAATCACCTACCCGAATAGCGGCTTCCCAAAAATCACAAGAAGAACAAAGAAACACCGGTTTTCATATTCGATACACTCGGCTTTCTATAGATAAAGACATTAACAATTATCTGGGTTCTTTAGAAGGCAATCTTAGTGAAGATAATCCATTTTATGAAATTATTGATGATGATCTTGATGAAGCTCGAATTAAAAATTTTTCCGGTCTTGAATTCGGAAATCGCATAGGTGCTAGTTCTTTTATTGGAATAAATTTCTCAATTGCTATTTATCGAGCAGAATTCAATAAATGGATATCGGGATTATTTGAGTCTCCTGATTCTCCTGATCATGATATCAGTTTTTGGAATCCTCAAATTTCTGCTGATCTACAACTGGAGCCATTCCAATTTCCGTTAATTCACCCATTTTTCAATCTGGGTTATGGATACAATGTTTTAATAATGATTCCGCAGGAGGAAGGTGATAGTGGAAAGAGTTTAACATTTCATGCTCCAGGTATTTATTGGGGATTTGGACTGGAATTCAAGCCTTTTTCAGGACTGGGACTGGCTATAGACTACAACTGGAGGCAAATGGATATGAAAGTAATGGAGACTAATAGTATAAGCAAAACTTTTATAAATAGTGAATTAGATAACTTCGATATGAGCAGCCAAAATATTGGTGCTTCAATTATTTTTTATTATTAATATTGAAATTTTTTAATAATCTTTTAAATCATAGAGGGTATCATCTTCAGAAGGTTTTCCAAGATTTTCTCTGATTATTTTTCCTGATTTTAGATCAAAAGGCATTTCATCTTCATCAAAAATATCGCCCATTTCATTTTCAATTTTATCTGGATCCTCACCTGATTCTAGCCGGCCTAGTGCTTCTTCCATTTTATCATTATATTTGATTCCCGCTTTGTCAGAAAATTTTCGCATTAAACGGGCCATTGAACTGGGATCATCTTCATTTATATTTTCTGCTTCTGAAGCCAGTGACATGACAGCATCTTCCATTTTAGATTCATCAATCGGCAAATCTTCCAGCCCTTCTTCCTGATCCTGATCACTATTAGAAATTATGGCATAGGTTGACATTTTTCGTTTCAATTTTGGATTGTCACACTTAGGACAGGATGGAACTTTTTCAGTATCAACTTTTTGTGACCAAAAATTATAGACAGTATTACATTTTGAACAATAAAATTCGTAAATCGGCATTTACTTTTACCTCCTTTTTTCTCAGCCATAATTTATATATTTAAAAGACAAAAATGCAATCAACAATGGCGGTATTCAATTAATATAAAGCAACATCTTCAATACTATAAATAAAGACAGAGTCACCAATTTGTTTTCCATCGGAGTTTATACGATAAACCTCACCGGTCCAGGCATTGATCAAAAGTAATCCTGTGCCGGATTTTTCAGGAATACAGGTCAAAGAAACAATATAATTATATTTATCCCTAAAAATGACATCCTGAGTTTGAGAATGAACGGGACTATAGATTACGCCAATTTCAGAAGTCTCATTTTCTACTCCTGAATAATATACATCACCCTCTGGATTCCTTGCAATATCATAAATATAGTAATCTTCAAGAAATCGAGTCATTCCTAGATCAGTATTAACCCTAACAATCCCTTCCACAGAGGCAATCCAGGCCCGTCCCAATTCATCAATTTCAATTTCATTGGGGCTATCGAATTCATCACTCACTAGATAAGTAGAATCTTCATTTAGGCTATGCAGATAGATTTTGTTTGAATCACGGGAGGTGATCCAGATATTCTGATAAACACTGTCAAAGGCCATCCGGGTACTGAAGTTAACATCACAACTCAGTTTCTGTCTGCTAATAATATCTCCTCGAATTGATACAGTGAGCAATTCATCAGTATCGCGACAACCAATGTAGAATCTATTTTCAGAGCTGTTGGTAATTAATTCAACAGGTTCTGCTCCCAGTGAAGCCATAGTTATTGATGATCCATCGTGAATAGTTTGTAAATTTTTAGCCCACATATCAATAAAAAATATCTGGTCATCTACAATTTCTATGCCCGTCGAAGAAATATTGTTATACGCTCTGATTATATAGTTACCATCATAACTCAATTCCAAAATGCGATGATCATAAAAATCGGCAAGCAGAAAATTATAGCGGCCTGGAGTTAAGGAAACGACTTCTGATTTTCGGCTTGTATCAGTTTCTGTGACAGCCTGAACTGAATAATAATACTGACTGTCATATTGAATAGATGTGTCACTATATTGGGTTTGGTTGGCAGCTACTGAATCATATTTTACTAAAGTTGTAGAATCATTTTCAGATTTAAAAATATAGTATTGTATTATAGAATTGACATCAATAGGATTCCAGCTTAAAACAGCTTTCTGGCGGTTAGAATAAAGTCGTATATTTTGAGGAGCGCCATGAGTATTAGGATTATGAGGATCAAGAGGATTAAGACGTTCCCTTTCAGAACAATTAAGCAAAAACAGAATAGCAATAGCCAGAGAAAATAATTTTATATTTATAGACATAAATTTATTCTTCCTTTAATAATGACCAGACATTAATAAAAAAACCGACTTCAACGCCAATATAGGAAATTCCTTTTAGACGGTCGTAGCGTTTGGCTTTTTTGTAATAATCATCCATTTTATTCAGATCGCCAGTCTCAAGATAACGAGAGTAATTGTCATCAGCCTCTTGATCGAGGTAATAAGATAGAGCGCCAAAAGAGAGCATTAAAGTTGTGCCGATTGTTCTGGTTATGTTCCATTTAAATTTCTGTTCCCTGTATCCGTCATTCAATAAAATTCCTTTGTGGGCAATTTTCAGACTATCATCAGGCTTGCTATCTTTATAAGGTGGATTTTGACCCATTATCATACCATAAAATAGAGCTACTATTATTAGGATTAATTTAATTTTGGGTATATTCATTATTTATCCCGATTAGATTTAATTTTTTTCTGCAACTGTATAATAGTCCCAGATGGGTTAATTTAACATAATTTATACTTTTTTCAGCATTATATTTCCAGACCTGTTTCCCATCTGTGGTTTCGAGACAATAAATTTCACCTGGTGAATAGGTTACGATTACTCTGTCCTGGCAGGTAATCATATCAAGACTCAGCAAATTAGTTCTGCTAAATCTCCAGTTTACTTCTCCACTTTTCCAGTTGATTGCAATGACTTCACCATCGGCAAAACCCATTATCAATTTTTTATTGATAAATAATGGCGTTGCATAAATTGTTTTTTTGTAGTTCTCAACAAATACAGTTTCAAAATTGTTAATATCAATTATTCTTATTTTACCGGAGCTATTATTAATTAGCAATTCATTTTCATGATAAATTAAATTACGCGGTATTAGGATTTCTGTATCAAATCTTTTTACTATTTTTAGTTTAGAATTGATCATCAAAACACGGCCATTTTCAGTGGCAACAATCATATGCTGATCGGTTTTTATGAAATCCTGAGCAAGGCGAGCATCAAGTTTCAATTCTTGAGTTATTTTGCCATTTGATGTATCCAGTCGAGCAATTCCTCTATCATGTTTAACAAAATATTTATTGTTGAAATGGACCAGGTGGGTAAAATCATGATCATACTTATTCTTCCATTTCAACCGGGCTTTTTTCAGGTCCCAGGCTTTAATCTCATTTTTATTAATTGACGTGAAATACAACACATTATCAAAAATATTATAAAATCGAATAGGCCGAATATAATCTTTCCAATACCGATCAATCTTTTCACCTTCCATCAGGTCTAGCGTCATCAAACCGCCCCGACTATCTCCAATCAACAAAGTTTGATCATTCAGAGATAGTATATTTTCTGGATAAGCATTGATTTTTTTGCTCCAGATCTTATCAAGAGAGTCTTTCTGGCAAATATTATAGGCAAATGATGGAACCTGAAATAGATAGCCCCTCTTAAACTTCATAGAGCAAGATAGCAGAAATACAATCAACAAAATTATATATTTTTTCATACTATTCATTTCAAACTTAAGCCCTTAACTATAATATTTAGATTGTTCATGAATATCGCAATTACTTTTTAACATTTTATTATTTTCTGATTCCTGAGATTCATTTATCAAAGTTTAGTAATTCCAGCCAAAGAAAAATTTTACAAAAAGATCTTTTTGAATGCTTTTAAAATCCGTTCTTTTTCCAATGTCCAGTCGCAAAACAAGCTGTCGCATAAATGCTCCCCGCAGACCAATTCCAAAA
>DATGCI010000206.1:0-2848 GCA_035312185.1 bacterium | reverse complement strand
ATACGGGAAACTTTTATGAAATTAAAGATCTAAGATGGAAGATTGCTTAAAAATTCAGGACAAGGGAAAAAGTCTTGTATGTAATCTTTAATCTTTCATTTTACATCTTTAATCAAAAAAGTTGAATCACGAGGGGATTTTTTACGACTTTGCGACTATACCACTTTTCCACTCGACCACTTTGCGACTCGACTATTTCTCGACTCGACGGTTTTACTACTCAAAATTCAGTTTATTCTTTTTTTTAAAATTATTAATTCTAAATTCTTAATTCTTAATTGACAAACTCAGGCATGGCTCCGCCAGGTCAGTCACATAGACTGTTTTTTCTCGACGAGAGTCAGTTTTTGTTTTTGCAGCAATTTAGAGTTAGGATATCACAGATAATCAAGATTGCAGGTCTGGCTATCGGTAAGTTAACATAGTTTACCAATAGACACCGTCAGTAAAATTTTATTTATAAAGCCGATATCAATATTTCAGGGGCATTTTTAATAATTTTTTTCTCTATCATTTATTCTAGATAACGGGGTTTTATAAATTCTCTTTCAAAAGACCATAGATAAAAGCATTAAAAAGCGGTCAATTATTATTAAAATCAATTGCTACAACTAGTTTAATAGGCTTAATTTTATTGAATAATGGTAAAAATATCAAATATTTTTTGTTTCTACAGGTAAGTTTATTTATCACGAAGGAGGCTTTTTTAATTATGAATTGTATATTTCTAAAATTTTCAGGTCTTTCTGAGTTCTATTATAAAGCCTTAATACAAGTTAATACAAATATTTAGCATATCCAGATTTTTTTTGAATTGTACTTATATTCCTTTTATAGTAAATGGCAGATCTGTTGGAAAAATCTAGTTATTTAATTACCAGTAGCTTTTCTATCATTCCCCTAGTCTCCTCCATCTATGCATTCGTTGGGTTTTTTAAACGAATAAGGCAGAGAGTTCCAACAGCAAAATATTTCATTTTGGTAAAATATCTGAAATCTTAAGTTTACCAGAATAACGTAAAACGAAGATTTAAAAATTTTCAGACTACCCTTAGCAGCCCTCTGCTATATTTGAGCAGAGGGCTAGGCAGGCAATAACGCTGATCAGCGGACCAACACCATTTTGCGTATTTTTTGGAATCCAGTTGAGGTTTTCATTTTACAGAGATAGACTCCAGCACTCACCTGATTTCCCTGTTGATCGGTTCCATTCCACTGGACAGAGTAATTTCTTCCGGCCGGATAGTCATCATCAATCAGAGTTTTGATCTTTTGACCCTGAATATTGTATATGGCAATATTCAAGTCAGCATCTTCCCGCATATCAAACCGAATATTTGTAAACGGATTGAAGGGATTGGGATAGCCGGGATAAAGGGCAAAAGATTCCGCCGATTGGTTATTCAAATCAGACTCCAGTTTCACTGAAACCGGGCCGTGCATCTCGGTCTCTCCAGCAAAACTGACATCCTGTAGTTTATACCAGTATTGATTACCAGGGATAACCTTTTGATCAATATATTGATAATATTTGGTGGTGGAGGAATTACCGGCACCATCAATAAGTTCTTCGTTGATCTGCATGTATCCTCCATTTTCCTGACCACTGCGAAAAATATTGAAACCAGAATTATCAAGTTCCGATGCTGTCTCCCAGTTCAGGATCACTTTTTGATTCTCCAAGGAAGCTGTAAAAGACTGGAGTTCAATAGGAAGGGAATTATCAGAGCCATCGGCACCTGGATTAACACCTGTACCTGCAGAATTAAATAAATAATAGTCTTCAACTACCAAAGGAGTAGTAGAAGCATCTCCAGTAGGATTGGAAGTTGGAAAACTGTAGCTAACTGCCTTATCATCTCCCCAGCAACTCCAAAGGATAATGCCCCAGGTAGATGTAGGTCGTCCTCCCAGATCAGACCATGGTATTCTAATTTCAACAGCTTGGTCATCGGAGGCAACATAATTGCTATAATTTTTATCTGTTCCTCCATCCAGAGTACCACCTGACCCATCAAATAGTTTAATGTCATTTGTAAAGTCATCATCCCACTGGACTATATAGTCTAATTCATGATAGCCATCATTTTTTGCAGCAAAGTTATAGCCACCAAAGCTTTCAATTGAAGCACCATTTGCCCCACCCGGATCAACATCAACTCCTATGTTAAATTTTTCATTGCCTTCAGTATATGTCATATCTGAGAAGATTGCGGCATAAAGATAGTCACTATCCCAGGTAATATAAAATTCCGTATTCTCGTCTGTACCAACATTTTCGCTGGTGCCAAAATCGCCTTCAGATCCAGTAAAACTTGAGATTGTATGATAAGTAACTGGAGCCTGCTCAGTAGTTACATTTTGTTTTGTGTCATCACTTGTAGTTGAGTAATAATCGTTATTCCAGGTGTATATTCTATAGTAATATGAAGTGTTTTCTGATAAAGTTGTATGAGTAAACTGCTGATCAGTGCCTCTGTAGATTACTGTTCCATTTCCAAGACTACTACCTACACTGTACTGAGTACCGTTTTCTGGATCATCAGTTATTGCTGCCCCTTCCCTGGCCACTACAAGCACTGTTGTATAAGTATTATCATGAGCCCAGCTTAAATCAATCCGTCGTGAACCTTGAGTAGTTGCTTTAAACGGAGTTGGCTGGGGTAGATCATTAACTGAAAAATACGAAGATGCACTAAGATCAGTTCTATTATCATACCAATCCCCAGAAGCGTATTCAGTGTAACCATTATTATCTGTGAATTTTCCTGAATAATACCATGATCCTGTAGAGGTGAATTGATGCTCATTAGCTTTAGATTTCCAGTATCTGTTGTTATCAACTTGC
>DATGCI010000205.1:0-13814 GCA_035312185.1 bacterium | reverse complement strand
AGCGCCCCTAAAGCTCCCATGGTATTTGAATCTTCCCGCCGCTATCTCCAAAGTGCCCAGATAGCAGTTCTGATTGCAGAATATATCCGTTCGCGCGGCTACCCTGCCAGGGCTCATATTGATGGCAATTATCAGGTCGTGTGTCCGCTGGTCGCCCGGGATGCTGGTTTAGGAGAAATTGGACGAATGGGCATTCTGATCACCCCGCAACATGGCCCCCGAGCAAGAATTGCAGTCGTGACTACCGACCTTCCATTAATTGAAGATAAGCCCAGGTACTCACAAGCAGTTGTAGATTTTTGTGAGAATTGTAAAAAATGCGCCCGGGTTTGTCCATCAAATGCGATTCCCTATGATAATAGAAAAAATATTGATGGTGTAGAACGCTGGCAGATCAATCAGGAAGCCTGTTTTCAATACTGGACAAAAATTGGTACTGATTGTGGGCGCTGTATGCAGGTCTGCCCTTATTCCCATCCAGATAATTTTTTTCATAGTTTGATCCGCAAAGGAATTGAGAACTCTTCCCTATTTCGCAAATTCGCAATTGTAATGGATGATTTTTTCTATGGAAAAATTCCTCAATCTCGAAAAATACCTGATTGGAGTAAATAGCCCTCAATTTTGGAGTACATTGACTGTGTCAATATACAAAGTGTACTCTATTAAATCCCCAAACCTATTTTCCTGAGAACAGCCTGACAATACCTATTATTTATCTTATTACCTTAAAAAATATTTTTATACTAAATCAGAAAAAAAATCCACAACCTAAAGCTATCCCCAAATGGACTGAATAAAACCTTGTAGGTCTCGACGACCTGCAAGCTTTGGTTTAAATTACTTCTTTTTTTATTGAAAATATTGGTTTTATACATACTATTTAAACCTTGCAGGTTTTGAAAGCCTACAAGGTTACCCCAAAACAATCTGTCTTAACTTCCACCAAAAATATTTTCGGATTACATCATCCGGAAGCAAGTTCAACCCCATCAGAACAATTATCCCAAAAAAATTTAAAAAAAATAAAAAAAATTGTAACCTTCCGTAACTTTCCGTATCTATTATGTGTTGTTTTGAAAAATTACCAAGAAACAGGATTGAAAGGTATGCAAAAAATTGAAAGTCTAAAAGATTTGAAAGAGAATAAGAAAAACCACGATTTTATGCTGGTGGTTTTCTACACACCAGGTTCGCAAAAAAGCCTTGACACAAAAGATACTCTTCAAAAATTAGAAGAAGAAAAGGAAGCAGCCATTTGCAGTGTTGATGTATCCAACGTCCGAGATATTCACACTGAATACAATATCACCAGCGTACCTACAGTTCTCGTATTTCGCCAGGGTTCTCCAGCAGAATTAATAAAAGGAAAGCAAACCCTCACCTTTTATGAAAAATTATTCCGCAAAATTGAAATTGAAGACAGTGAAGACGAAAGTTCAGCATCACATGATGTAACTGTTTACACCACTCCAACCTGTCAGTACTGTTCGGCAGTCAAACAATACCTGGATCAGAAAAATGTCATGTATCAAGAAGTTGACGTTTCTCAAGACCAGAGTGCCGCTCAGGAACTTATGAACCAGACCGGCCAACGCGGCGTTCCTCAGATTGATATTGATGGCAATTTTGTAGTGGGATACAATACAAAAGAAATAGATAATTTATTAAACTTATAGGAGGCTTTGATGATCGATTTTCAACCTTTAAATAATAACATTTTGGTAAAAGTAGAATCAGATGAAGATAAAACATCCTCAGGTATTTATATTCCCGATTCTGCTAAATCAGAAGATAACCAGGGCGAAGTTGTGGCCGTACCTCCGGGTGGTGGCGATGAAGTCGCTGTTGGCGATACAGTTATGTTCAAAACTAATAATACTGTTGAAATAAAAGATGGTGATGATCTTTATCTGGTCATGCCATTTAAAAATATACTTGGAAAATATGTCGAAGTTGATAAAATATGAGATCTGATTTCAAGTTTTAATTAGCCCTCTCCTTACGATAAGATAAATAACCCGGGAGTCTTCGACTTCCGGGTTTTTTATTTTCTATTGTGTGGCTGACCAGGAAATGATATATTCCCAATTTTCGTCAATTTTCAAAGGAGCTTTAACCCATTCTCCTGAAAGACCAATCTGCCGGGCGCTAGCCTCAAAATGATACATGGCAATTCCCATGTCAATCATTTGTAGATCCACACTCTTGATTATTTTTTCGTATAATTTTTTCCGTTTCAAGAACAAGTGAAAATGATTTTTCTTTTTGATAATTCTCCAGGGCTGGAGGTTTGAAGCCGAAGGTGCTTGCCGAACCATTTCCAGAACTTCCTCGTATTGACCTGCTTTATTTTTACGCAAAGGTGTAGCAACATTTTCATCGAAAAATAGTTTCTTCCAGGGTTTGCGCTTGCTGGAGCCGGCATTAAAGGATATTAATCTATCTCTTATTGATTTCTTTGATTTGGGATAACCCAGCGAAATCACAGCCGGCATTATCTTTTTCTCATCAACATTGACAGCTTCCATAAAATTACTGCGCTTAAAAGTTCCACCAATCCAGCAACTTCCCAATCCAAGATCAGTCAGATAGATAACTGCTTTCTCCAGAATGTAGCCAAAATCAAGAAAGGCTCCTTTCTCAGGAATGATTTCTCCTCCTAAAAAATACTGGGCATTTTTTACCATTCCGTAAGTACCCAGCTTCTGCTTCTCTGTAATCGCCTTTTTGAAAAAATAGACGATGACCTCATTTTCCAAAGGACCAATTTGGGATCCTACCAGACTGTTTTCAATTTTTTCTATTAAATGCCTGTCCAATTTATCCTTCGTATATGTACGCCAGGAAGTTCGCTTTTTTATATTTGAAATAACATCCATATTTTCACCCTGAATGTATAATTATTATTTATTAATCCAGACTAACTCACCTTTTTTATTAATGTAGCCGGAATTGGAGCCTTTTTTTACCCGGGCCAGACCATCTCTAAAATGGTGAGCGATAGCAAATTGAGCTGGAATAACGACTTGTCCTGATGGGTCAATATATCCCCATTTACCGGATATTTTGACAGGTGCCAGACCTTCTTCAAAATCGCGGGCAGCTGTAAATTGCTCCTCAACAACAATCTCGCCATCAGTATCTATATAGCCCCATAAGTTATTTTTTCTAAATCGTGCTCTATTTTCTGAAAAACTATAGGATAGTTGGTAGGGACTGGTATCAATAACAAATTCACCTGTGGTTGAAACAAAGCCTTGCTGGTCATCTTTTTTGGCAAAAGCTCGCCCATTCTTAAACCGGTGAATACTATAAAATTCCTTGCCATTAAAAAGAGTATCACCCTGGGTATTTATACAGATCCATTTTCGAATAGCCGGAAGGAGAAGTACTCGTTTTCGAATAACGACCGAAGCAATACCATCGGAAAAATTAACAGCATTCATATACTTAGGTTCAATTACAAACTCACCCTGTTTATTGATAAATCCCCAGCGTTTGTCATAAAAGAAAAGCAGAACATGATTGCTGACCTGCACACTGGCTAAACCTTCTCTGAATGAGCGAACTTTCAAAAACCGGGGCTTGATGGCCATATTTCCTTCAGGATCGAGGTAACCCCATTTTTCATTAATTCTGACAGCAGCCAGACCGGAGGAAAAATTGCGGGCTTCAGTATATACAGGATCAATAACAACTTTACCTTTTTTATTTATATAGCCAAAATGATCTTCAACCTTAATTCTGGCTAAATCATCGGAGAAGTAGTAAGCCCGGTCAAATTGGGGTTGAATTACTACTTCACCTTCCTGATTAATATAGCCAAATTTTCCATTTTGCCGAATCGGATATAAATTTTGTTCACTATCCTGCGCAGTTATTATATTGGCACTAATTAATGTAATCAAACCGATAAAAAATAGTATTTTTCTCATAAGACACTCCAATTGAGTTGCATTTTCATAGCCGTTTAAATTACATAAATTCCATTTCAATAAAAAGTTGTTAATTTATCGATAAACTCCTAAGTTTGGATGTTCTTTGAAGCCCCCGTAGCTCAGATGGATAGAGCGTCGGCCTCCGGAGCCGAATGCACGGGTTCGAATCCTGTCGGGGGTACTTAACCTATTACCAGTAACTTATGTATTTATTTTTTGCCTCTATTAGAAGCCAAAAAGCGCTTCTAGTTTGCAAAATTGGAGATATTTTTGATAATTTCCCGACGGGAAAATTTCCGTATCCTACCCTGGTATCCTCCACACCAATATGAATGGATTGCTCATTAAAAATCATTTGGATTGATATCAAATATTTAAATATAATGGCCACTATTAGCTTGTTAACAAACCGCTCCATGGCTTAGACCGGCTCAGGGTTACAGGGCAAGAATTCTTATTAGCTGTCACGCCAGCAAGTATTTAAAAGATTAATTATTTAAGCACTCTGCTCTCCTCTATTTAATCACTTGAAAACTATCAGATTAAATAATTACTTTGAATCCCCAGCATTTAGATATAATTTATTTCAACTGTTTTGTTTGGGGTTAAAACAAAATGGTTTTATTTAACTTGCTAGTATCATAATTACCAGAACCTCCCCTATTTGATAATTTCTTCTCTATTAAGATTCGATATTTTACTGTGAATCAGAAAATATCAGCTACACCCTGGTTAATTCCAGTAATTGAATCTCAAAAGATGCTTATATGGATACAAAATTCTACAAAAATATATTAGATAAAGCTCCCATCGGCTATGCCTATCATAAAATAATTCTTGATGATCAAAACCAACCTGTGGACTATAGATTTCTCAAAGTCAATTCTGAATTTGAAAGACTGACAGGCTTAAAAAGTGAAAATATTTTGAATAAAAGGGTTACTGAAGTTCTGCCAGGGATCCGCGATGAATTTGATTGGATTTCTGTATATGGTAGCGTTGCTCTGAATATGGAAGAGAAAAATTTTGAGCAATATTCAGAGGCCCTTCAGTCCTGTTATAAAATTAAGGCCTACGCACCTAAAAAGTACTATTTTGTGACAATTTTCAAAGACATAACTCCTGAAATCGAAATGGTAAAATCATCCCAACAGTTTTTAGAACAGACTGAAGGCCCTATTGATTATCAGGCCATTACTGATAATTTGCTAAATATCTCCGGCGCTAAATATATTGCCTTTAATGAATTTGAAGAAGGCAGCAAAGATTTTAGAACACGGGCGATCTCCGGAATTAGCCAAAATATCCAGAAAGGTCTTGATATCTTAGGATTTAATCCTGTAGAAAAGCACTGGAAGCATGATCCAATTCGAGAACAAAAGATATCAGGAAGAGCTACGACCTATTTTGATAGGCTGCGCGACCTTACCGGCGAAGTAATTCCCCGCCAAATTATTGCCTCTATAGAAAATATCTTTAATTTAGGTCAGACTGTGATTGTTAAAATTACCAAAGATGGCAATATGCTCGGGGATTTTACCATTATGATGCCTTCAAACCGTAAACTTCAGAATCAGTATTTAATTGAGACCTATGCCCAGCAAGTTGGTCTTTATCTAGGTAAGAGACGAGCTGAAAGCAGACACAAATCCAGTGAAGAAAGATACCGCTTAATGGTTAAAAGCTTTCATGATGGGATTACAGTTATCCAGAATAATAAACTTGAATATGTTAATGATGCATTTGCTGAAATGCTCAATATGGATAAAGATGAGCTGGAAAATCTAGCACCATCGCAAATATTTAACAGAGAAGCAATTAATCGATTGCAGCAAAGTCCATCCGGTCAGGCTACAGGAAATCAGGAAGATTACAATTTTGAAACCGTCCTATTTAGTAAAAAAGATAATAAAATTAATGCCAGAATTCACTCAACTACTATTGAGCACAATGACGAAGAATCAATATTTGCAACCATCCAGGATATCACCAAACAAAAACAGATTATAGGGCAATTAAAACAAGAGGTACAAAATAGTCATAGTCTGGATAATTTTATTGCGATTTGTGCTGGATGCCATAAAATCCGTGATAAAGACAAAGAGGGCAACCCCTGGATTTCACCAGCAGAATACGTAACAAAACGCCTACCTGATGTTCAGTTCAGCCATGGAATGTGCCCGGAATGCATTAAAAAATGGTATCCTGAATACATTGACTCTGAAAATGAAGACTAAATATCTTTGGAATATTTTTTGGAGTCCATTGACCGTGTCAATGGATTTTAAAAAAACCTTGTAGGTTTCCAAAACCTGCAAGGTTTAAATCGAGTATATAATCCCATAATTATCAGATAGATATATTTCTTCACCAACCAAACCTTGCAGGTCGTCTAGACCTACAAGGTTGAATTTTAAAAGTTGAATAGGCCGCCCCTTGCGGGGCTAGGTTTTGCCTATTAATCATTATCATATCAACAGATCAATGCTAATCCAGACAATCACCAATTCTGCTACTTTTCTGTATTTTATTACCGTTGAAATTTATTAAGCAAAAACATCAATTAATTGTCTTAAATCAAAAAGCCCCAGAGGGGCGAAATATTTGTAGAAAAAAATAGTTACCCGACTCCCAGAGCCCCGCTAGGGGCGAAATAGTTCGAGGTTTTGTCTTCTATATAATCCAAAATTTCTCAGAGATATTTTATCAAACCAAACCTTGCAGGTCGTCCAGACCTACAAGGTTGTATTCAAATTATTTCAGAATTGCTTTAGGTTGGACATTTATTATTAAATTTTCTATAACCCCAAAAGGGGTTAAATATAAATAACTGTGGGTCAAAAACCGCAGCTCAGATCCCAACAAAAAATCAACCCCAAAGCGGGTTGAACAATCACAAAATTGGCGCAAATAAGGTAATAAAATTCACCAATCATACATATTTTTTGTATATACTATTTTATTGAAAATATACTACATTTTGTATGCAAATCTATAAAACATGCATTATATTACTGAAGAGCGGGTAATTGCCATTCTTCCTTGTATTTAACATATAATGAGTCAGTCAGTTGAACAAGAACTGGATTTTTCTTAGAATCCAGCCATTTAACGAGCTTCAGCATATCATCTTGCGCCATTGTAGTGCAGCCAGCAGTAGAATCTTGTGGCGCTGTCCAGCAGTGTAAAAATATGCAGGAACCAGCCTCTGAAACTACCGGTGATTTATTGTGTTGAACCATAACACCCAGGTAATAGGCAGTTGGCGATCGTTTGATAACTTCTGACGAATTCCAATCTATACTATCAACCTTTGCATTGTTGACCAATTGATTGTAATATTTTGATTCAGGATCATCGATACATTCCAGCATTTTGCTAACAGGTATATAATCGAGATTCAATTCTCCCAGCTGGCTGGAATCAGGAAAACCAAAAGCAGGGCCTAATTTAAACACTCCGCTCGTGCTACAGCCATCACCCTCAACTTTGCGAGGGTACATTGTAGAATCCAATTTATGCAGGCCTCTCCCCCATCCCAGACCATTAACCCCCAGAATAATTGGAATCTTCTGACCAATTTTCTGCCACTTACCAGACAAGGGACGGCTGAATTGATACAATTCTCCTTCGGAAGCCCTTGGGGACGGTGTAGTCACAACCAGCATTTGCCTGGAATTGGCCGGAATTGGCCTTCTAGCCCCTTCTTCCATAGGTAACAATATCATGAAGACAGCCACTCCAATCAAAATTACCAGCACAAATAAAGCGATCAACATTCTACCGATCTGATTTTTTTCTCTTGACCGGCCCTTATCCCTATTACTCATAAATAAACTCCATTTATTACTCCATTAATATATATAGACATTCTCAAGTACCCTTACAAAAATCAACAGCAATCAATTCCTGACTCCTCTTCAATAAACAAAGTTAGTAAAATTACTGTTTAATTCAATCGATAATATCCATTTTTATCTTTTATATAATCGATCAAGGCTCGATAGGTAGAATTGCTGCTAATTGTTGATGAATCACCAATAATGATCAACTTTTTTCTAGCCCTGGTAATGGAAACATTCAGACGTCTCAGATCTTTGAGAAAACCAATATTTCGATCAGGATTGTTGCGGACTAGAGACAGAATAATGATCTCCTTCTCTCGCCCCTGAAATCCATCTACTGTATCAATTTCAATGCTCTCATTATCAATCTTGCTGGCAATTAGATCAGCCTGATCTTTGTAAGGCGAAATCAGGGCCACCTCGCTTCCATTAATGCCAGTTTGTATCGCTCTCTCCAGAATCTCAGTTGCAAATTGGGATTCCACTATATTTCGATAGGATTGCGAATCTTTAACCGATTCCTCAACAGCCTCTTTGCTAACAGTATCCAAAAATATAACGGGCTTTTCAGGATCAAATACATTATCAAAGAAAGGCTCTTCCGGCAATTCTATTTCCAGATCGTCAAGAGTCCAATTTTTGACCACATCAGCAGCCCTTAATTCCTGATCATAAAAGTGCTGTGAGGAAAATTCCATGATTTTTTCATTCATTCGATATTGGGTGCGCAGGAGTTGCTTGATATCATTTCCATGAATATCCAGGAGTCTCTCAAATAATGATTTTGCCAGCCCTTCCTGTTCAGCTTTTTGATTGAGAATTGTAGGCGGTAATTGCCTGTGATCTCCAGCCATGACTACCCTTTTGGTTTTCGTTAATGGAATCAAGGCCGAAGGTTCTGTAGCCTGGGTTGCTTCATCTAAAACCAGAAGATCAAATTCACGATCAGTCATAATTTCCGAACCTGCTGTTGAATTAGTGCAACAAATAACTTCAGCTTTATTTAAAATTTTATTGACAGCCTGTTCTTCAAGTTCATCAATCTGACGAAAGTAATCATTGATCTTATCCTGAATTTTTAGCCAGCCTGCCATTGATTGGATTTTTTCTTCTGGAATGTTCCGGGTAGTTTGGCCTTTAGAAGCCAGTTCTCGAATGCTGCTATCGCTCAATCCTCGCCGCCAGCGTCCCTCTGGCAATGTGTATTGATCCTGTTCCTCATCCAGATCAAAAGCCCTTTCCCGTAGTTCCTGAGCCTCTTTATAAGTTGAATTATCCTCAAGCATATAATCCAGAGTATGTTCCCTGAGCAAAGGATTAACCCGGGCAGGATGTCCTACACGTACAGTTCTGACACCTCTTTTGACTAGCCATTCCACAATATTATCTACGGCAACATTGGAATCAGCAGTAGCTAGAACTGTCTCCTTTTTGGCAACAGCCTGCTGAATGACTTCAATACAGGTCACAGTTTTACCTGTTCCCGGCGGGCCATGGATCAGGAAAAAATCACGGGCTGCTAGTGCCTTTTGAACTGCTTTAATCTGGGAATTGTTTAGATTCTTGTTAAATAGAACTATTTCTGAGACAGCATTTAACTCAGTATCTTCCAATCCCAGAAGTTTATCCCGCATAATTGACAAATTACCTGAAGCCCTTTCTAGTTTATCAAGCGCTTCTAGCATGCGTTGATAAGTAATATCATTAACATACAGATCAATTCTTAGTCCTTTCTTAGACAAAAAACCTGGTGGTTTTTTATCAAAAGAGACCGTGATTGAATAATTCGTTTGTCCAATCACCGTTCCGGTCGGATTATCAGCAAGAGGATCATTTTTACTGACCATGACCAGATCGCCGATGCTAATTTCATTTTCAGGAAGCTGTTCTCCGCCGCGATAGCGAACAAATTTGATTAAATACTTGTTCCCCAGTCCTGTGCCCTGATCACGGCCTTTCAGATGCAAAATTGCCCGGCCCTTTTGCTCACGCTGCCAGCCTGATAGCTGCCGAATTTCATTCTCATGTCTGCGCATTTCCTCCTTGCGCTCCATTTCAACAAAATTGCTGAATTTTTCTGCATAATTGGTAATCCCTTTATGCTTCGCAAAATTGGAATCACTAAACAGGCGAACATTGACTTGCTCGCTTCCAATAGTTTTATTTTGCATTCTATCAATTATGATTTCAGCAACCTCATCTTCAACTTCCACTCTGGCCATATTATCATTGAGATCTATATTCCCAATTTGATCAGCTTTTATCCCAGCTTCATTAATAAAGGCACCGACAATATCGCCAGGCCCGATTTTATTGCTTATATTTGTTATCATTAAATCAGTCATAGATTTTCTCCAATAAAATTCAAAATTATTTAGTCTATCAGCACAAACTTAAAAATATTTTTTCGGGATTAATAATTTTACAATTTAATACTAAATTCCATGTTCGTTGACCAGTAATCTGTAATCTGCTATCATCAACTTACATTCAATATATAGCAGAAGCTGTCATCCTGATTAGCGAGCGAAGTGAGCGTTATTGAAGGACAAACCCTGGCAAAACTTCTGCCATGTACGTCCATTTCACTAATTCTCATATTGACAAACTCATAAGACCTTAATCATTAATCTGTAATATTCTATAATTGCTAAAATACAACAATCTAAGATGCCCCCAACTCTTTAAACCTTGTTGGTCTTTAAGCTCTGCAAGGTTTGAAAAAAAAGCCCCTATCTCAAACATAATTATCACATCACCTTTTTTATTTTCAATATTATATCCTCATCAAAAAAACTTTGATTGACAGAAAATTTAAATAAATTCGGGCCAATTCGTGTAAGTCCAAATATTTTCTGTAAGCTGTAATCGGTATTTTCGAAGGTCAAACTCTGGTACAAATTCAGACAAATACACCAGTATTAGTGGTCACAGAGTATCCCCCAACTTATCAATTACCGCTTTAGCATAAATAATTACAGCATGTAATCTAATAGAGTATTTATAAAATACAATTATAAATTCATGTAGATTCTTAACTTACCTGGTTTTAGTAACTTAATTTCTAAAAATCCACATTTAATATTTGGAATTAATAACAAATATTTTTAAACTATCAACCATAAAGCAAAACATTTTATTTATTTCACATTCGAGCGAGAAAATTTTTATAATTTTAGAGTTGAATTATTAACTCATATGGGAAGCACACATGGAGAAATTATTTCATTCTTCACAGATTTGTCCGATTTGTAGTAATCATGGAGGGCAGATCTGTGCAAAATGGGACCTTAATGGTCCTTAATCAAGCAGGCCATATTAAGGAGTCCCTGTCAGTGTTAAGTTCCAGAATTAAGTAACCTGCATGCATGGTTCTGGAACTCAAATTAGGTACTCTGACCCAATTTTAAAATCCTAATTTACCCTGAAATGATTAGTATTATCGCTATTATTTTAGAAAAGACATATCTTTAAATGGCTTAAGACGGTTAAATAGGTCATCTATTTTTGTTTATGGTGATCTTCTTATTGCCAGCCTGAAAGTTTTAAATTGACTAATAATGTCATTATCGAAGGATTATTATGTCAAAAAAGCACCATACACCTATAGGCTACCTTTAATAAAATTTTTTAGGTCATGAATTAGAAAGGTAAATATATTTTTAGCCAGTATTCCTTAGAAATTTCATTTTTTACAAAATCCTGGATAATATTAGACGGCAATAGCACTTGCTGGGGACACTACCAGTTTTTCATGTCATCTTTTGTTTACCTAAAAATCATAATAAAGACGTCTTTTTATTTAATTTTCATGTATTAAATTTATTCGAATTTAAAATCTTTAAAGCGAATACTAATCATTTCCAGTTCTTTTATAATTTTGTCTCTATAAAATGTCTAAATGATATTTTTTAGTGTTTTTATTTGTGAAATTTTCTCATTATAGAGGTAAACTATGAATATTAATGTCCTAGTTGCTGAAAGTAGTCCTATTTACCGAGAAGGTCTAAGATCAATATTTGATAGCGAAAAAAATATTGCTATAGTTGGTGTTGTTGACAATGGTGATCAGACTATCCAAAAAACAAACGAACTGTCCCCCGATGTAGTTTTAATGGATGTAAGTTCCGACAGGATGAATAGTCTTCTGGTTAGCCAGCAAATTGAAGATATTTTAGCATACACAAGTGTAGTGATCCTCTCCCGAGAGGATGAATTCAAAAATGGAAATGGTGCAAAATATATTTACAAAGCGCTCAAATCGGGAATTAGCGGCTATCTCACCCAGCAGGCAACTCCTGATGAAATAATTCGAGCAGTCCGGTTCGCTCACAAGGGCAAACGCTATTTACAACATGAGCTCAGTGAAAATTTGATAAATAGCTACATACTGGAAGATAATATTGTACCTGAGGATCCTATGGGTAAACTCAGTTCCAGGGAAAAAGAGGTGCTGAAAATGGTCTCCCAGGGAAAGTCATCAAAGGAGATTGGCAGTATTCTAAACATTTCCGAAAGTACTGTAAAAACCTATCGCAAAAGATTTATGGACAAACTTGAACTTAAAAATATTCCGGATCTTGTTAAATTTTCTATCCGCAATGGAATAATCTCAATATGATCTTTATTTTATCGATAAAGATTAGATATTAAAAAATTAGATGTATGATTAAGAGAGGGAAATAATTCAATTGCTCACAATGAGAATCAAATTGGATAAAATAATCTAAATGCAATCCTGTACTTTTGTTGGAGGCAAAAGTACTAATAGATGCAAATAAATTCCAATGGAGAAGGAAAGGGAAAAAGTGAAATTTTTTATCTACTGCTTTAGTTTCGCTAGCTGTTTAGAAAAACATCATCGTCTAGATTTATTCAGGCAATTATATTACTATTACCAAAAAAACTTATAAAAATCAAACAGGGGCTCAAATCCCATTAAGAGGAGTCTAAATTTGTACATAGAGCAATCCAGCAAAATAGAAACAAATGTTCAAGGTGAGATGGGGCACTGGTTAATGATCCCTGAACAAAATATTGCCAGTTGGTCAAAAGAAATTTTTGACATTTTTGGTCTTGAACAGGAAAATCCTCAGATTTCTTCCCAAATCTATCAACAATATCTTAACTCATCCGATTGGAAAAAATTACAAAATGCAATAGAAATGTCTATTGAGAAGGGAAACTCCTTCCAGATCGATGCCAGAATCACCTATCCTCGCAAAAATAGTAGGTGGATCCGCATTACAGGTAGTCCCATTAACAATCAAAAAAAGAAACATATCAAAATTATAGGCACTATTCAGAAAATTAACAATCATCAAGTAAGAAAGCATGCTCAGTCAAATAAAATGCTAAAATACAGAAAAATACTGGAAAATTTGCATCAAGCTATCGCTGTTATTCAAGGACATAAATTAATTTATGCCAATAATGCTTTTGCTGAAATAATCAAAGAGGATCAGTCAGATATTTTATTTGAAGATAGCAATAAATTTTTCAGCCCTAATGTTATTTCCAAAATGATCAAATTTTTGAATAATGAGCATAAAGAACTATTAAGAATCAAAACTTTTAAAGGTACTTTGATAAATAGCAAAAGTCACGAAATTCCGGTAGATATTAAATGCAAAGCTACCCAGCTTCAGGAAATGTCAGCACTTCTGGCTTCTATAACAAAGATATTAGACAATAACGCTGGTACTCAAACCATTAAAAAAGGAAAAAAAGAACTGGAAAATTTTGTGCACATTTGTGCCAGTTGCAATAAAATTCGTGAACAAGAAAAAGATGAAAAGCCCTGGGTTTCTCCTGCTGTTTATTTTAGAGAACGAATTCCTGATATGAAATTTTCACATGGATTATGTCCTGAATGCCGGGATAAATCCATGCAGGAATACCTTGAATTTAGAAATAAAAATGGTGATGAATAATGAATTATATAACTGATTTTAATTCTATTACTAAAAAATCCAACTTTGCAATATCTAAATTTAATATAATATCTATACAAACAATTGAAATATGG
>DATGCI010000204.1:0-2223 GCA_035312185.1 bacterium | reverse complement strand
AAGGCGAAAAACTTCTTGCTGAAACGGAAGAATAATTAAACCGGAAAAAACCGTGTCTAAAACTTTTCAAGCACAATTACTGACACCCGAAGGCTCACTCTATGACGGTGAGGTCGAAGGCGTACAGGTTCCCGGAAAAAGCGGTAATTTTTTAATGCTTTTTAATCACGCACCGATCGTATCATCACTGGGTGTGGGTCGCATCATCATAAAGAAACCCGACAGCAGCGAAACCGTTTACGCTGTGAGTGGTGGTTTTGTAGAGATGAATGATAACAACTTGACCATACTGGCTGAAAAGGCTGAGGAAGCATCTGAAATTGATGTGGAAGAAGCGAAAAAATTACGCGATGACGCTAAAGAGCGATTAAAAGATGTGAATTTAGATCGCGATAAAGCTGAAAAAGACCTGGCAATTGCGGATAATAAATTGAAGATTGCCCAATAACTCTTTTATCAGACAATGAATATAAAACCCCGGTTTGTGAAAACAGACCGGGGTTTTTAGTTTTTAAAACTTTAGAGGAATACCAAAATACGTTGAAACCGGTTGACCGTCTATTTTTCCGGGGGTAAATTCAGTTGCCCTGATTGTGATTTCTACCAAATCAAGGCAGCTATTTGGCTCATCTAAGGAATCATTAATATTTGAAATATATCCATTCTCATCTACGACAAAATTATAATAAACTCGCTCACCTTTTAGAGCAGTACAATCTTCTGATGGATTTTGATTCACGGTCCTAGAAAATCTCAGTTGAAAATCTCTCAAACCGTCAACCATTCTGGGGAAATCATCTACAACTATCCATATGTTGTCATAATCCGATTCATCAATCCAGCTATACGATTCAGCATTTTCCGGATCTTCTTCAATAGCTTTAGCAATAGTGTATGGTTCTGGTATTGTGGGTCGATCCTCTATTTTAGGACGAGTTTCAGTTGATTTGCAAGCTGTACTAAAAAGAACGAATGATAAAAAGATGAGGGTTAGTTGTTTCATAGAACAGATATTATTTACGGGACACATTAAAATTTGACAGGAACTGCATAAATGATTGAAACCGGTTTACCATCCACTTTACCGGAAGTAAATTGAGTTATTCTGACTGTGATTTCAACAAGGTCAGTGCATGTATTAGGTTCATCGTAAAGTGTTCTAATCTTTGATATGACTCCATCCTCATTTATTACAAATTGGTAGATAACTTGCTCGCCTCTTAAAATGTCACAGTCTTCAGATGGATTGCGGGTAACCGTCGTTGCAATACGTTGCTGAAGATCTCTCATCCCATTCAACATTTCAGGAAATTCATCTACATAGACCCAGGTATCATTATGATCCTCTTCATCAATCCAGTCAAACTTTTCAGCATTTTCAGGATTTTTTTCAATCTGTTGAGCCACTGTTGTAGGTCCGGACGGTGCATTTGAACGAGTTTCAGTTGATTTGCAAGCTGCTCCAAAAAGAATGAATGAGAAAGTGAGTAGTATCAGGTGTTTCATAAAGAAGATTTTTTTAAAATTTAACAGGAACGTTATATGATATCATAACAGGCTCTCCGTTCACTTTAGCCGGTTCCCAGGTAGTAGATGCAATAGTAATCTGTACCTGTTCTACGCAATCTACATTTTCATGACTCTCCGGTTTGATGCGTATGGAATTGCCTTGTTCATTAATAATCATTCGATAAATAACTCTTTCACCACTTAGTGATTCGCATGTGCCCGATTCATCACTGCGTACAGATCGATTAATTCTGTTATTAAATTCGGTCATACTTATCTCCATTCTCGGCATCTCGTCTGTGACGATCCATACATTATCGTAACCCAGGTCTTCAACCCATTGGTACAAAGGTTCTTTATCAGGCTCTTCTTCAAGCCGATCGGCAACGGTAAATTTTTGGAATGTCGGCCGCTGTATTTGCTGGCTGGATGAACAACCGATTATCATTGATGAGAAGAGTAAAAAAAGAATAGGGGGGATAAATTTTAAAGTCATAAATACGTTCTTTTGAAACCGGAATATTTTTATTCCGTCAAATGTATTGATTTTTAATAAGTTCTGAAATAGAAAATGATAGTATTGAATTCCGCTACTTTAGATATATTGAATGACCATAAACGATAACTGACATCTTTATAATTATGATTAAAGCTACAGTAACAAATATATTAATTACACCTCTTTTAGTTTTTGTGCTGGTTGGCTGTGCAACA
>DATGCI010000203.1:0-20163 GCA_035312185.1 bacterium | reverse complement strand
GCAAAACATTGATTAAAATTCAGTTTTATGATAACTTGTGGGGTTTATTTTGGATCAAATAAAAAGGAATTAGAATAAATGGAGTCACCTGGAATTCAATATTATCTAAATATATTCGACGAATACGTTCAGCACTTTGATAATCAAAAGCAATCCGAAAATATCAAACTAAAAATACGGCATAGTTATGCGGTGTGCAATAATATCATCAAATTGAGTCTGGCTGAAAATTTGAGTTCAGAGCAAATGCGAAGAGCGAAGATAGTTGCTATTTTTCATGACATAGCCCGCTTCCCCCAATTTGACCAATTCGGCACATTTCGCGATGATCTCTCCTTTAATCATGCTGAAAAGGGCGTCCAAATTCTGAATGAGGAAAATATTCTAAGTAAAGAGACAAAGGAAAGTAGTAATTTAATAATGACAGCAATTCGCAACCACAATCGCGAATCAATTCCAGCCAACAAATTAAATGATGAAGCGCTGTGCCTCAGCCAATTGATTCGGGATGCGGACAAGCTTGATATCTTCGAAACCTCAATTAATTATCATCTTTCAGATAAACCATCCGGTGAAATTAATTCGGCTATTGAACTCGGTTTGCCGGAAGGTTCTGAACTCCATCCCGGCGCAGTGGAAGATATTTTGCAGGGACGTATTGTTAGTTCAGATCATGTCGCCTGTGTCAAGGATCTTGTTTTGCTTCAAATGGGCTGGGTTTTTGACATAAATTTTCAATCCACTATGAAAATTATAAAAGCTCGCCAATATATTACTAAACTTTCTCAGGCTCTGTCTTCCAATGGAGAGATGGACAAAATTATGAACGTCATCGAGAAACACGTAGAAGAAGTTGCAGCAGGCCAAGACTAATTAGATAATGCTGCCCACCTTTTTTGAAATTAAATAAATATATTTACCGTAGTAAATGCACTACAATTTAAATCTATAATAAATTTTATTCTAAATTAGAGTAACCGTTGTGCAATTATCCCAAATAAAAAGCGGTAAGGATGGAGTAAACCAACAATTTGATCTAATTCTAATCCTCTATTCTGAGAATATCAGCGCCCAGGGAATTGAGGCGATTTTCTATGTTTTCATAGCCTCTATCAACAATTTCCACTCTATCGATTATGCTCTCATCTTCAGCGATCATTGCTGCAATAATTATAGCGATTCCAGCCCGAATGTCGGGGCTGCTGAGATGTTGTCCTTTTAATGGTGAGGGACCATTGACAATTACTCTATGAGGGTCGGCCTGGATAATATTGGCACCCATCATATTGAGTTTATCAACAAAATACATGCGGGATTCATACATCCAATCATGGCAAAGAGTGGCGCCTTTAGCCTGAGTGGCCAGCACAATTACAGGGCTCATCAGGTCAGTTGGAAAATTTGGCCATAATCCTACTTGAACTTTGCTGGTCACACTTTTGAGTTGCGAAGCTTTGACATGCAGCGTTTTCTCATCCAAGAATTCAAAATCAACATTGAAACCCTTTAATACTCTGATAGTTGAAATCAAATCATTTTTAATCGCATCATGAATAATGAGATCGCCGCCAGTACAGGCTGCAGCAATTGCAAAAGTGCCCGCCTCGATATGGTCAGGTGCGATTCTGTGACTTGTCCCAGATAATTTTTTACTTCCTTTTATGACCAGCTGGTTTGTGCCGATGCCATCTATTTCAGCCCCCATTTTAACTAGAAAGTTGGCAAGATCAGCGACATGAGGTTCGCAGGCAGCATTATAGATTACTGTTTCTTCTGGAATAGCAGCAGCCATAATCAAAGCATTCTCTGTTCCAGTAACAGAGACTTCATTTAAAAATAATTTCCCTGATTGAGGATTATCTATTTTGGCGAAATAATTACCATTGTCCATTAATTCAACTGTTCCGGCAAAATGATCAACAACCTGAAAATGGGTGTCAACTTTGCGACGGCCGATTACACATCCACCGGGAGGTGGCATTTCAACCTGTCCTTCACGAGCCAGGAGTCCACTCAAAAATAATATGGAGGCTCGCAATTTTTTTGCAAGTTTCTCATCCAGTTTTTTTGCTTCTATTTTTCCATCAATTTCAAAATGATTATCGCTTTTTTTCTCAATATTCTTGCCCAGTGATTTCAGCAATTTTAACATAGCACGAACATCAGCTATATCGGGTACATTTCTAAGGTCACACGTTTGATCAGTCAGAACGGTAGCAGCCAATATTGGCAAAGCTGCGTTTTTATTACCAGCGACCTCAATTTCACCTTCTAAAGTTGTATTACCAGCAATTTTAAATTTTGACATAAAGCCCTCGATTTACTTGCAGTACTAAATAATAAATTTCTAAACATGCCTTGTCCAGTTGATTAATATTCTTATTTTCTTTATTTCTGTTCGCATTTTCTTTGTATCTATTATCCATTTCAACTGTAAGATAATTTACAAAATATTATTGACTTTTCTGATAAAAGGATATCAGCTAAAATTAATTGAAAATAAAAGCGTATAATCTAAAACAGATTTGACGCGTTTTAAATATTAAAAATATATTTCTTGTATTATGATAATTTCAGCGTTGGAAACTTAGATGAAAAATTATTTGTAAAAAGAATTAACTGCCGTTTATTAAATTTTAATTATTTAGCATTTCCCTGATTGTACGATAAAGGTCGGGTTCATAATAAGGTTTTTGAACAAGTTTATCAATCTTCAATTTTTTTACTTTATCTTTTATATCTTTACTCATAAAATCCGTGAGCATTATGTACTTTCCATTCTGTCCCATAGATTTTATTTTTTGAGCAAGAGAAAAACCATTCTGATCGGGTAAGCGAACTTCCGATATGATCAGATCATATTTTTTCTTATTTATATATTCCAGACCTTTTTTAGCAGTTTTTGCGCAGTCAATATTATTCCCTGATGGGATAATGTTCATCTTCAGATTTTCCTGATTATAAATATCGTCATCAATTAATAGTACGTTCTTCATAATAAAATCCTTTTTGGTAAACCTCCTTATTTTTTTAACCTGCCTTTTTTTAATGTTGATAGCAACTGCCAATAAAAAAATACAGCTTTATAATTTTTGCCATCACAGAAATATATTAAAAAAATTTAAATATTGCAAAAATTATTCTGCTTTAAAAAGAGTTAAATTAAGCGTATCCAGTATATAAAATTTCTCATTTAACGATCTATATACCTTTGTTTTGATTGATCTTACCAATACTTATACAATCATCAAAAATAGGTAAGAAAAATAATTTTACTGTGTTTTTTTTATTTTGTTAATTAGCGTTTCAAATTTTACAGACTTGTCTTTGCCTATCTGGAATTGTAATTTTGAATCTATATTAATAATGATGAGAGCCGTATGAATATTATATTATTTGAAAAGGATGAGCTTGATCGAAAAATATCCATTCATGATCCTCGAATCTGGCATATTCGTAAGATATTGGATTGTAAGAAGCATGAAAAATTTGACATTGGTATTCTCAATGGACCAAAGGGTCAGGCCTGGATAGAAGCACAAGATTCAAAAAAGGTTAAATTGGGATACAATTTACAGGATAAAATCCGAGAGTCCTTATATCCAGTTACTCTTATAATCGGCCACCCCCGTCCTCAGAGTCTAAAAAAGATTTTTCGAGAAACAACTGCTCTGGGAGTATCACGAATAATTATAGCTGGCACTGATTTGGGTGAGAAATCCTATTTCAGTAGCAAAATCTGGAAAAATAAAAAATACCGTAAATATTTGGTCGAGGGGGCTCAGCAGGCTCACTCAACATTGCTTCCTGCAGTGGAGCGCTATCCAAATTTGGAAAGTGGACTGGCTAACATCAATGATGAGCATAATTTAATAGCTTTAGATAATGTTCAGGCCACCGAACAATTAAGCCAGCTTGGTCTTGACTCTAATAGTCAGCCTATCCTGGCCATTGGTTCCGAACGAGGCTGGTCAGATCGGGAAATAAAAATATTAAAGCAACATAATTTTGGCCTTTTTAAACTTGGGACACGCATTCTTCGAACAGAAACAGCAGCTGTTGCTGGCATTACTTTAATTTTAGAGAAACTCCAAATTTTATAATTCTGAGCGTGGATTATAAATCATACTTTTTTATATCGAGCATATTGAGCCGCTTTCAATATTGCTTCTACCATACTTGTTGAGTTGGCCTGACCTTTTCCGGCAATATCAAAAGCAGTTCCATGATCAACAGAAGTTCTGATAAAAGGCAATCCCAAAGTGACTGAAACAGTCTTGTAAAAATCATAGGTTTTGGATGCAATGTGACCCTGATCATGATAAAGCGAATAAACGGCATCCCACCCGTTTTCCATAGCCAGATGAAAAACCGAATCCGATCCAATTGGTCCTACTACATTATAGCCACCTTGTTTTAATTCTTGAACCGCTGGCTGAATTTCTTTTTCCTCTTCATTGCCAAATAAGCCTCCATCGCTACAATGCGGATTGAGTCCGGCTACAGCAAATTTATCATGGCTGACACCAATAGTTTCCAGTTCCTGAATACAGCGCTTTATCATCCTGACCAGACTATCCTTTTTGATTAATTTAATAGCCTCAAGGAGGGATACATGACGGGAGTGAAAAAAGATGCGAAGGTTTTCAACCTCAAACATAGTTAGAGGATTATCAGTTGAGGTAAGATCACCTAAAATTTCTGTACATCCGGCTTCAGCAACGTCTGCTAATTTCAAAGCCTCTTTATGGATAGGTGCCGTAGCCATGGCATCCAGTTTACCAGCCATTATTAGCTGAGTAGCGACTTCTATATAACGGTAAGAGGCCCGGCCACAATTTTCCTGGATTTTGCCAGGCGTAACTTTGGAAAGATGTAATTCTTCCGGTTCAATAATATTGATGTGGTTGGGATTAAATTTTGGGGTTTTGTTTGGCTGGTATTCATCGACTTTTATATTCAATTTATATTGGTGGATTGCTTTCTGGAGTATATTAGACGAGCCTATCACAACCGGACGACATTTTTCATAAATACCACTGTCATTCATAGCCATAGCGACAATCTCCGGTCCAACGCCAGCCGGATCGCCCATAGTAATTGCTATTAATGGTTTATTGTTATCTGCCATATTTTTTCCCTGTTTAATTTCCGCGACTATCTACGCCCCAGTTCAGTTTTTTGCGCAAAGTTTGAAAAAAAGATTCATCTTCAAATCTAATAATTTTAAAAGTATCGCTGGAACGTTTAATAACCACTTTATTGACCTCTTTGAGACTTACTCTCTGAAATCCATCAATTACCAAAGACTCATCATCATTAAATTGACTGCTATCAATTTCTACTTCCTGCTCTCCTGAAATTATAACAGGTCGAGCAGACAAACTATGCGGGCAGATTGGTGAAATAGAGATTACATCAAGTCCCGGAGAAATAATTGGCCCGCCAGCAGAAAGTCCATAAGCCGTAGAACCGGTTGGTGACGAAATCAGAAGACCATCTGCTCGGTAAGTATTCAAATACTCATTATCAACAAAGGTTCTGATCTTAATCATATTCATTACATTGCCTTTGTCAATATGGAATTCATTGGTGCCCCAGTATTTTTCTTCATCCTGCGCTGGAATTAATTTAGCCTCTAAACTATAGCGCTCCTCAATATGATATTCTCCAGCAAAAAGGGCTTTCAATCTTTCTTTGTAATTTTCAGTAGAAAGATCAGCTAGAAACCCGAGTCCTCCTAGATGAATTCCCAAAATAGGAATATTTGTCCCCCGAATCATGCGAAGACCGCCCAGAAAAGTACCATCACCTCCAATACTTAGCATTACATCAATAGCACTTATACATTCTTCAGGAGTTGTGTAATTGATATCCTCGATGAGCGGTTTGTAATGCTCAGCCACCTGTTCGGAAATATAGATCTGGTGTCCGGAATTAACCAGAAAATCCAAAATCTCCATGAGTACGTTCCGGGATTTTTTAATGTCAGGATGAAGTTGAAGTCCAATCTTCATTTTTGACCTATTTTATTTAAAATTTTCTTCTTCGTAACCCTTTTCCTCATCCCCAGAAAGAATCTTGACGCGCTCCTCCAATTCTTCCAGATGTTCCCGGCATTTCTCGCTCAATTCCATTCCCTCTTCATATAATTTTATTGAATCTTCAATACTTTCATCGCCAGATTCGAGTTTCTCCAGGATTTCTTTTAATCTTTTTATTGATTTCTCCAGAGAAATTTTTTCTTCTACCATATTTTACTCATTATTATTTTTTATATTTTCAACTCGGGCCGGAAAGCGGCCATCAGATACTTCGATTTCTAGTTCATCATCTTTTTTTACTGAATTTTTACTGTTAATTACTGAGCCATCATCTCTACGAAAGACAATAGAATAGCCCTTTTTCAAAATATCTTTTGGGCTTAATGATCGCAATTGTTTTTGACAATTATCAATAAAGTTGATTTTCTTATCTAACTTTGTCTTTACTAAACGGTTTATCTGCCTTTCCAGATCATCGATAGTCTGGCGATACTGTTTCAGATTTTCCTCAGGTCCCTGGGCTTTAATACGTTTGCTGAGATGGTCGATATTATCGCGTGTTCGCCCTAAATTCAGTCTAATCCGCTGTTTCATACGGTCCTGGATAATTCGAATCTCATTGGCAATCTCTTGACTGGATGATACGGTAATTTCAGCAGCTGCTGAGGGTGTAGGTGCCCTTTTATCAGCAGCAAAATCAGATAATGTAAAATCAACTTCATGACCAACAGCACTGACAATAGGCAATTCTGATTTGACAACTGCTCTGACCAGTTTTTCTTCATTAAAAGCCCAAAGGTCTTCAAGAGAACCGCCGCCGCGGCCAATGATAATTAGATCAACATTTTTCAACCGATTAAAGGTTTCGATTCCTTTGATAATGGTTCCTGCAGCTTTGTCGCCCTGAACCATAGATGGAAAAATCACAAATTCTACCGATGGATTACGGCGTTTGCCTACATTGAGAATATCTCTGATTGCTGCCCCTTCAGCACTTGTTACAACTCCGATTCTATCAGGATATTTTGGTAATTTTTGCTTGAGTTCATCATCAAAAAGGCCTTCTTTAGATAATTTTTTCTTTAATTTTTCAAAGGCTAGAAAAAGTTTACCTTTGCCCCCGGCTTGAACCTTATCGACATTGATCTGATACTGAGATTGTCTCTGATAGGAGGTAACTTGACCAAATACAGCCATATCCATACCATCTTCTATACGAAAAGAAAGGTTGTCCGCTTTACGACTCCACAAAACACAATTAATAAGCGCATTGTCATCTTTGAGAGAAAAATAGACGTGTCCGGCCCGACTTCTGTAATAATTGGAAACCTCACCTTCAACCCAGACCGATGGGATAAAATCGCTCAGTACTTTTTTAATGCGATTGGAAATTTGCGATACTGTATATATTTTTTCGCCCATAAAGGAAATTTTCGGATATTATTTTTAGTTAAGAAAGCTGGAAATTATTATTTTTATATTCTTCGTCAACGGCCTCTTTGAGAAGATCAGAAGCCTTAAAAACAGGAACTGCGCGCTCAGGTATATCAATCTCGCGACCGGTGCCAGGAACTCTTCCTTTGCGGGGCTCACGTTTCTTTACTTCAAAATGGCCGAAACCGCGAAAATCTATCCGTTTTCCTTGCTTCAAAGCATTTCCAATAGTGGCCAAAAAGCCTTCCACCAAAACACGGGTTTCATCTTTTTTCATACCGGTCTGTTTGTATAATTTATTGATAACTTCTTCTTTTGTCATCTTGGCTTCTCCTCTATTTTAAGAGATATTTAAATTGCACCGGACTTTTTCTATTAATAGAAATAGATTCTCTCAGACCATCACTCATAATCAAATCTAAAAGGGAGAGTTCCTTTTTTTGAGGACGCAGAACTTGCGGTTCATCAGCAATTCCCCCCAGGTCAGCAGCCAGTTGTATAGCATCCTGCATTGTTCCAATGCTATCAGCCAATCCCAGCCCAACAGATTCTTTGCCGGTTAATATACGACCGTCAGCAACTTTCTCTAAAGTCATCTCGTTGATTGGTCTTTCTTGCAACACAGCATCAAAAAATTGCTGATACAATTTATCAACCACTTTCTGAAAACGCAGACTATCGGCTTTTGTCATTTGTCGTCCTGGATTTCCAGTGTCCTTATATTGACCGCTTTTGATCGTATTATTGGAAATGCCAACTTTGTCCAGGAGTTCTTTGAAAACTGGAAAATTAACAAGCACACCAATACTGCCGGTCACTGTCCCCGGGTTAGTTAAAATTTTACTGCCACCTAAAGCAATATAATATCCGCCAGAAGCACAGGTTGACCCCATGGAGACGACAACTGGTTTACCATTATCCCGAATCCGCTTGACTTCTCTAAAGATTTCCTGAGAAGCGCCAACTGCACCTCCTGGTGAATCGATACGCAGAACAACTGCTTTGACATGATCTTTTTCAGCATATTTGGTCAGTTTTTTGACAAAATTATCGGAACTGGTGATTGTGCCTCTCAATTTGATCAATAGTACTTGATCACCGCCTTTATATTTGCTATCACTATCAGACATTCCGGTAAACAGGCCGATAAATAAAAGGGCAACAATGACGACGATTATTATTGTGAATATTTTGTCTGATTTTTTCACAATTAGCCTTCTTTGTAAATGTATATTTTCTGTCCAGGACGGATAAAGCGGCCGTAAATATTATTCCAGCGGCGGACTTTACTAAGTCCAACATGATAACTTTCAGCAATTTCACTGAGTGTTTCGCCCTTTTGTACAATATGGACCAGTTTTTTTCTGCCATCTGTGCTTGAGCTTGCTGTTGCTGATTTGCCATTCAGATAGAGTTTCAATTTCTGTCCGGGATAAATAAAACGGGTCCCATATAAATTATTCCATGAGCGCAATTCTCGAAGACTTACGCCACTATACTTGCGAGCTATGTCATAAAGAGTTTCCCCTTTTCTGACCCTGTGAATAGTAACTTTTCCAGTTTGAGAAGTATAGGAATAATTTTCCTGAGGAATTTTGAGGCGGTCGCCAGGATGAATAAGATAAGAGTTTCGAATGTTATTTACAGCCAGAATTGCTGAAATACTGGTATTATATTTTCTGGCGATGTAGCTCAAATTTTCACCTCTGCGGACACTATGAAAGACAAAACTTCTTTTTTCTTCTGGCAATTTTTTAATTACCTCCTTGACTTCCTCTCCTTTTCCTGGTGGTACCCGCAGAACATAATTATCTACATCAGGGGGAGTAGCCCAGCGGCGTAATTCTGGATTAAACTCTTTGATCTCTTTGGAGGATAGCGAAGTACGTCGAGCAATTGTTTCCAAATTTATACTACTTTCCAGTTTAACTGTATCAAAAGTCCAGGGATCATTTTTGGGAGGACGAAAGCCATATTCTTCTGGATTTTTGGCAATGATAATTGCTGCCATCATTTTTGGTATATAATTTCGTGTCTCCCGGGGCAAGGTTTTCAGTTGCCAAAAATCACGGGTCCGTTCCCTTCTGATTGCCCGAAGCACATTTAATTTCCCACAATTGTAAGCAGCCATAGCCAGAAACCAGTCATTAAAATAGTCATGCAGATCCTTTAGATGGCGGGCAGCAGCTATTGTAGATTTCATTGGGTCACGCCGTTCATCAACCCACCAATTCCGATTCAGGCCATACATGGCACCAGTTGAAGCGATAAACTGCCAGGTGCCAGCTGCATGAGCATAGGAATAGGCTGTCGGTTTAAAGCCACTCTCAATCATTGCCAGATAAAAAATCTCTTCAGGTAGCTCATACTTTTTTATTATTGGCATCATTAAATCACGATAACGGCCAGAATTATCAAGCCATTCCTGATAATTACCATGCAGTCGACCTTGAAAATAATCAATGATCTTGTCAATTTTTGCCGATCTAACGATTGGTAAATGGCCGGGCTTATCTTCTACAACTACCAACTGATCACGTCCAACTTGAACAGTGTCAATAAAAGTTTTTAGGTCGTTATTTATTGAGGCAATATTATAGGTTCCTGAGTCACCATTTATATAAGAAAATTTTGTCCTAAAATCATGATTCAATTTATCACAAAATCGATCATAATCATCCTGCTGAAGAATGGTAAGAGTGTCGATTTCACTGATTTCAGTTATATTATCCAGAGTTTTGTCAAGAGCAAATTTAACCTCAGCAGTATCTTTATGATAATCTGCTACCAGAGCCTCAACATAATATCTCTTTGCTTCAGTTAATAAAAGATCGAAAATGCCAGGTGAATCATCCATCAGGACAGAATCTTCTGATTTCTGATCCACTTTTTCTTTTTTAAGATTTAAACCAAATACATTTGATGATAATACCAGACTTACAAGTGCTAAGGTAGCAAGATATTTCTTCATTTTAATTTAATTCCTCTCTAAATATATTTCTTGTTAATACATTAAAAAATTATCTCCATCCTGCCTATTAATCAAGACCTTTCAGAAATTATGTTTTATCTTGTTAATAATATTGGATGTAGAGCGACCTTTAACCAGAGGTATAGTCACAACCTGTCCGCCATTATCCTGAACAGTTTTGCGCCCTACAATCTCATCAATAGCATAATCACCGCCCTTGACAAGTACATTGGGAAGGATTTCTTTGATAATTTCAGCAGGTGTATCCTCCTTAAAAAAAGTCACATAACTGACTGATTCCAGTCCAGCCAAAACCCGAGCTCGCTCTAACTGGTCATTGATTGGTCTTGATGCCCCTTTTAAACGGCGCACAGAGTCATCAGTATTTATTCCCAAAACCAGGAGGTCGCCTTGAGAACGGGCTTTCTCGAGTAAAACCACATGGCCGGAATGCAGGATGTCAAAACAGCCATTGGTGAAGACAACTTTTGTATTCTGCTTTTGTAATTCTTTGACAATGCCAGGAATTTTCTTTCTGGCAACAATTTTATTTTCAGTTTGCATATTCCCTCACAGGACAAAGTTTGCACAGCTCCATATCACACCAGTTTCGATAAAACTCAATACAGCCCTGAAGCACATTATTGTTTTCCACATCTGAGCTCTTCATATTAAAACGACCGAGCATTTTTCTAATCATACCGGGCATAGCACCTCTTTTGACTTGCCTGAAAATAGAGACCAAATAGTCAACCATGGCATCATCTCTCTGCAAAATTGCATTTGCTCGGACAAATGGCAATAAATAATTGCTGAGAAGGTCACGCCCGCGGCTATTCCCCATCAATTTTCGTCGATTTTGTTTGGGTAAAAGTGGATGGTTCTGCCACAAGCCTGCTGGCTTTTGAAAATATTGTTCAACCCAGTTTCTGATTTCATCGATATGGGGTTTTCTCGAAATAAAACTTATCCAGGTTTGAGCAGGAGTATTCGGCCAAAAATTATTCAAAATCTGAACCATAGAGAGAATACGTAGATGAGGATGATTGGCCGGCCGGCTTTTTACAAAATGCCAGTTAATAGTCTGTTCAGCCAAATTATAAGCCGATCTCAGTTCTAACCACATTTCGCGAATGTCCTGGTAATATCGCTGAGTACTAAAATATTTTTTGTTTTTATCAGAAAGTAATCCTGCAGTTCCCAGAAAGATAGCCTCCAGTCCGGGTATTTTGCGATTTTCTTGAAGTTCATTCAGTATTTCATAAACCCTTTTTATTGGCAAATGTTTTGATAACTCTGCAAAAGCAGGTCGATTTTTGCTATAACCAAGCACATCATGAATCCCGGCGTAGAGCACTTCCTCAGCATCTTTATCAGTAATATCGGATTTCAAAATCAGGCTCTTACGGTTGAACCTCTGAGTCCCATATTCGTCCATTATAGATAATACAGCAGTACTGTTAACATCAGACCAATCCTGACAGGGCTTATATTTGAGAGGCGGAATATCATATTCTTCCAGGACAAGCACGGGCAATTTTTTATCATTGGCCGTGATGATATCCTGCTCTTTTTGAGAATGGGTGACGACATGAAGAACAACATCATTATAATTGTCGTCCTGATGGTGGCCGTGTTCATACCACTCTCGATTCAGCCTATGAATTTCTACTTTCCCTCTCATCAATTGATCGCCAATAATGACCATGGCATCATAAAAATCGGGACCTTCCAGTTCATTGCGCTTACCTGGCGAAACAATACTGACACTTTCACCAGATAATGTTTGCAAATGTGATTTTTTATAATTGCCTTCCAGCCAGGCTCGATAGATATCTTTTTCCTGACGGGTCAATTTTTTGTGCGGCTCTTTGATGAGAAAATCATAACAATTAAGCATTTTCTTCCCTGAGCCTTTGCTCTTCATAATTATCTTTGCGACGAGCCATAAGTTCTCTAACATGATCCATGCAATCGGTAATATCAGCAAAATCATCAAGGTAAACCGGTTTGTCAACTACAACCTTGACTCGCCCCGGTTTCAAAAATATCGAATTTTTAGGAGCGCAGTATCTATTTCCCAATAAAGTTACTGGAATAACAGGCAGATCAAATTTCTCAGCTATTTTGAAACCGCCTTTTTTAAATCTGTGAATTTTACCATCTATACTGCGGGTGCCTTCCGGTGCAATCACAAAATTTTGGTTGCGCTCTACAATTGTACCGGATTTTTCATTGATCTTACGAATGGCCTCTTTGGGGTTTTTTCGATTAACCGGAATATGCCCACCTAAATAAAGACACCAACCAAATATCGGAATTTTATAAAGTTCAATTTTGGCCAGAAAGCGCTGTTCAACTGGCAAAGCAGCCACAGCGACAGGAATATCAATAAGGCTCTCGTGATTGATCATAATCACAGCAGGATTGGCCGCCTCAATATTTTCCAGCCCTTCAGCTTTAACTCTGACACCACCGGCATGCAAAAAAATCTTAGCCCATGCTCTCATAAAGAAGGAATGAATCCGATTCTTCCAGTCCACAGGAAAGGCCATGATAGAAAGCGTAGATGCCAACATTGTTATAAAAACCAGATATATGGTTTTGATAATCTTCACAAATACCTCGGGTTGTATTAATATTTACTGATCTTGGTGAATCCGGTAAATGGATGTAAAGCCTTTGGAATAATAATATTACCGTCCCGGGTTTGATATTGTTCCATCAAAGCGATCATCAGTCTTGGTGTAGCCAGTCCTGATCCATTCAATGTATGTAGAAAATCAACCTGATTATCGCTTTTTCTTCTATACCGAATTGATGCTCGACGAGCTTGAAAATCTTCGAAATTACTGATACTGGAGACCTCATAAAATTTCTCAGAACCCGGCGCCCAAACTTCGATATCATAACATTTAGCAGCAGCAAAACTCAGATCGCCACAACAAAGGTTGACAACACGATAGTGTAACCCTAAAGCCTGAAGTATATCTTCAGCATCTTGAAGTAATTTCTCATGCACCTGATAGGAATCTTCCGGTTTAACAAATTGAACCATTTCTACTTTATTGAATTGGTGAAGTCGGGAAAGTCCGCGGGTTTCCTTACCATAAGACCCAGCTTCACGCCGAAAACAGGCTGAGTAGGCCGTGTATTTTATAGGCAATTCTTTTTCCGGTATAATTTCTTCTCTATGGATATTTGTAACCGGAACTTCCGCCGTAGGAATCAGAAATAAATCATCATCAGTTGTATTATACATATCTTCTTCTAGCTTGGGTAATTGCCCAGTACCTGTGGCCGCATCCCGATTAACTAAAAAAGGCGGAAATATTTCATCATAACCGTGTTTGTTAGTATGGAATTGCAACATATAATTTATTAGCGCCCGCTCAAGAGCTGCACCTTCTTTTTTGTATAATGGAAAACCAGTTCCGGAAAACTTAGCAGCTCTTTGAAAATCCAAAATATCAAGGTCTTCTCCCAGGTCTAGATGATCTTTTATATCAAAGTCAAACCTCGATTTTTCACCCCAATCTTTTACAAATTGATTGTCCTCCTCAGTTTCACCAGCAGGGACAGCTTTATGAGGAATATTCGGCAAGCTTATCAAGAGTTGATCTCTTTCCGTTTCCAGATCAGCAACTTCATTATCCAGCTCTTTAATTTCATCTGCCACTTTTCTCATTTCCTGAATTTTATCCTCAGCGCTCTGGCCTTCGCGCTTTAGCTCACCGATCTCTTTAGAAACTTTATTCCGAACAGCTTTTAGTTGATCGGCTCTGGTGATCTTTTCCCGTCTCTGTTTATCGAGCTCCAGTAATTTTTCAACTTGGCCAACAACATTTTTTTTGGCTAGACCATTTTTATACTTCTCAGGATTTTTTCTAATATCTTTAATATCAAGCATTAATTATTCCTATCTTCCTTCAGTTTTCAAAATTTTCAGATGTGCAAATTTAACCTTGCTGAATAGATAAAAAAAGTATTTTTCAACGACTTCAGGTCTGAGTATTTGGTAAAAAATGAAATAATAACGAATTTTCAATTTTAGGAGTAAATTGACCGAATCAATATACAGCCTTCTCTTAAACATTTTCAATCCAGATATTTCGCTCCGCTGAAAAAATAGGAAAAAAGAGGGGAAGAGAAACAGAAATAATATATAAATCAGAAAACAGAAAGTTGAGCTGCCCGGTGAAATAAAAGATTAGAACTCACGGGCCAGAAAGCGAAATTCCGATGGCTATCAAGACAAAAAAAGAGTCTGTTAGCCCTTATAAAGTTGTTTCAGACTTTGCCTTGTACTAATTTTCACCATTTACAAAGTAGTTCAAACCTCTTAATTTTAAAAACAGTACTAATACAAGTGAACAGGAATTCGCCTGACAATTTAAGGCTCAAATAGGAGGTGCTTTTATGAAAATTAAATGGCTTGGCAATGCTTGCCTGGAAATTCAAGACAAGCACAATATTCTTATCGATCCCAATTATCTGGTCGAACCCCGAATCGACCCGGATATAATCCTAATAACTCATGAACATAGCGACCATATAGATCCGCAAAAAATAGGTGCTTTTTCCAATTACAAATTATACGCGCCGGTTTCTGTCTTTCAAAAATTTGACATCGAAGGACAAGAAGTTCAGGGCGGAGATATAATCACCGATCAAATCAAAGTTATTCAGTGTGATTGTTATGGTTCGGAACAGTCAGTGTGCTATTTCTGGAGAGGTCTCTATCACACGGCCGATGCCAGCACTTATCAGACACCAGGCGGAAATGTAAAACTATTATTCACGGCCTGTTTTCCAAATCTTTATGATGAATACCTGCAATCAGTAAAAAAAATACAGCCCGAGCTCACGATTCCCTACCATTTTAATCCAAACGATAAAGAGAAATTGGAAGAAGCTCGTGGACTCAAAAATTATTTAAAGGAAAATGGATTTAAATCCAGATTACTGGAAATGCAGGAAAGGATAACAATATAAAGATTGATTATTATGATCTATTTTCTTTTGGGATAATGGTAAAAAGCCGGAGTTCTTACACCTGATATTAATCCAAAACTCGATCATCATCCCATTTTTCAAAGAAATCTTCATAGATTTTTTCTTCCATGAATACTTGAAAAAGATCTCCATCAATATGGTTTTTCTCAACCATATCATTCATTATTTCAATGACTTTGGAAAACTTAAGCCCAGCATCGCGGTATTTACGATCCGGAGCTGTCAAGGCTTCAAATATATCGGAAATTGCCAGAATTTTTGTCTGTGTCATCAATTGATCGCCAGTTAATCCGCGCGGATAGCCGGAACCGTCCAATTTTTCATGGTGTCCGCTGGCAATCTCCGGAACCTGTTTAAGCCATTCCGGGTAGGAAATATGCTGAAGCAAATTCATTGTGTCTTTTGCATGCTCCTCTATGACCTCCCGTTCCTCAGGTGTCAGAGTTCCAAATTTTGATGCCAGACTTTTCTTCTCTTCCCTTGTCAAAACATCTACTTTTTGGCCATCCAGTTTAATTTCCCTAGAAGCCATATTTTCTAATTTATCTAAGATCTCTTCATCAGGATAAACTTTATTTTGATTTAGGCTGGATAAAAATTCTAAATCGGAATCAATACGGCTGACTTTTTCTTCAATATCTTCGTCCAGGTCTTGATCCTTTTTCAAAGTATTAATGATCAATTTTCTTTTGTAAAGCTCGAATTTTAATTTTACATATTCCAGCCTGTCAAAGGGCTTTTCCAGCTTTCTAGACTTGTTTATAATGTAATTGGGCGTTATGATTTTGCCAACATCATGCATCCAGGCAGCAACTTTTAATTCATCAAGTTGTTCATCAGAAAATTCAAATTCAGCAAATTCACCATGGTTTACCCTGTTAAGCCGGCGGGCAAATATCATTGTTAAAGATGCAACCCGGGCAATATGATTACCAGTGAATTTGGATTTTTTATCAATAGCGGAAGCATTCATCTTTATAATGGAATCCAGCAATTCGCGCAGTTCGCTTATTAATTTTGTATTGGAAATCGAAACAGCGGCCTGGGAAGCCAGAGCCTGAATTATTTCCTCATCCTGATCAGTGAAGGTTTTAATTTCACCGCTTTTTTCGTCCATAGGATTAATAAGCTGAATCACTCCAATTATGCTATCATCATAATGACGCAGTGGAATTACCAGCATAGCCTTGGAATAATAATTGTTTTGCTGGTCAAATTCTTTGGATCCACTGAAATCAAATTCTTCAATCGAGTAAACATCATTAATATTGACCACCTTGTTTTTCAAAACGGAGTAAGCTGAAACATTATGATAATTAGGTTCACCTCCACTGTAGAGAGGCACAGCAGGCCAGTCAACCTCCAGGTCAGAAGTTCCGCCCAGATGGGTACCCAAACTTTTATTGATAATGATCTTAAAGTTGAGTTCCTCTTCATTTTCATCAAGAAGATACAGACTTCCACCGTCTGCAGAGGTAAACTCCATCGATTTTGTCAGAATCATGTCTAAAAGTTTTGAAATATTATGCTCTGCTGATAGGGCCTGCCCAATTTTTATGAGTTCTTCTAGATAATTTTGCTGTTTGTCTTTTATCATAATTTACTTTCTTCAATTTGGCCTTAATTGACTAAATAATGTACATTCTTAAGGAGTATTACATTTTTAATAAATATTTCGTAATTATTAAAACATGATACTATCTGAGTATAGATTTTAACAGGATAATTCTTTACTTGCAAGTAAAAAGAAGGGATAATTTTATAGTAATTAATTGGATGAACGGATGATAGAAGGAGGGGATGGAAAATTGGCTAAAATATATTTAATAATGCAAAGGTTAATTCCAAGTGGAAGGTCGAATATTTGAAACCCAATTTCATCCAATAATAAGCTAGCCATTATTTTCATCTGGGAATTTTTAACCCTCAAATACAGAATAAGGTACTGCAAAAAATTATAATTAATTATGACGAAAAATAATTGGATAAAGTAGCCCAATAATAATAACTTCAATATACAATTTGAAAGGGCAAATATATGAGAACAAGACAAGAATCATCATTAGGTTACAAAATGATGGTCTGGACTTACAAGTTAGTTGATCTTTTCTACTCTCCTGATAAAAAACTTGATGAGCTGGATATCAATCGCGGAGATGTAGTGGTTGATTATGGTTGTGGGCCGGGCAGGTATCTACAAAAAGCTGCCGATCTGGTAGGTTCGGAGGGCAAAGTTTATGCTACTGATATTCATATAGAGGCGCTGAATTACTCCCAAAAAGTTATCAAGGTCAACCATCTTAAAAATGTAGAGATCATTTTAATCAAAGATGATAAATCTTCAATTCCTGATAATCAAGCCGATCTTATCTACGCAATTGATATGTTTCATTATGTCAACCAACCTCAGCCATTTTTCAGAGAATTGTATAGAATTATCAAAAAAGAAGGCCATCTCTATCTGGAAGATGGTCATCAAAGCAGGACTAACTCTCTAACCAAAATCGCTCAATCCAATCTTTGGCAGGTCAAATCTGAAGATTCTAACTGGATGATATTATCACCAAAATCAGAAGATTGAAATATAAAGGCCGTGAAAAAATGTAAATGAACGCCTGAAATTGGCCGGATTTTTAACCATTATCCCAAAAAATAGCATAGGAGACAGGAAGTTTTCATAGTATAAACTTGAGGATATTTAATAATGAAAAATAAAAACAACTTCGGCGAGCCCTGGATACTAGCCTCAATCTTGCTAAAAAGAGATATGAATATCTCAGAGATAGCGCATGAGTTGAAAACTGGTGCTTCAAAGTTCGGATATTATGGTTTTTTATTCAGCCAGAAAGAACGTAAGCTGCAGGATTGGATACAAGAGACTTTGCAACGGATGCAGAAACAAGGCTGGGTAATTGTCAGAAATGGTGTTTATCATCTGACCAGTTTGGGAAGAGAAGAAGGGGAAAAAGCAAAGCAGGAATCTCTATCCTCAATTAATTATTTCTCGAAAAAGATTTTGAATCCCAGCTTTGCTGCACGATTAAATATTATCATCCATTTTATTCTAGCTACTATAAAATTGCCGGCTGGTTTAATATCTGGTAGTATTAGTTTAATCAATGATTCAATTGACACATTGCTGGATGGTGTTTCAGGGATTTTGGTCTATTTCGGAATTAAAAAGGATCTTGAAAGACAGGTTAGCGTAGCTTTGTGTATTGTTATGCTATTGACCGGAATTTTTGTATTATACTCTTCTGTAAGAAAAATATTTGTAAGCTATAGTTTATACACTAATTCGCTAAGTTTTGTGGTCATTCTGATTTCACTTGGTGTCTCTTTCGCAATGTCCTATTTTCAGCGGATTGTCGGCCTAAAAAGAGAAAATTTCGCAGTACTCACCCAATCTTTTGATTCGCAGAATCACGTACTTACTAGCCTAGGAGTGTTGATAAGTTTAATTTTGTCCAAAGCTGGCCTGGTGTGGCCTGATATTATTATTGGTTTATTAATTGCCATACTAATCATGAAATCAGCCTTCCAATTAGGACTGGATCTGATCCGCTCAAATAGAGGTGATGAATTTAATTTTAATGCTTATCAACCCAAAATAATGACTTTTTATAATTGGCTGGAAATTAAGCAGCTTAAAAGATGGGTTCTGGTTTTCATTCACAATCACCGTCCTATTGATCTACAAAATTTAAAACAGCAGGCAACAGCTGCTCTAGATTTTAGGAACAATGTGACTTTACAATATATTGGTAAAAATCAACCAGGCAATTTTCCTGAAAAAGTCGAAACAGCATTTAATAAATTAAAGCAGGATAATTTAATAACTACAAGTGATAGGATTAATATTACTGAACATGGGCAAAAATATCTGGAGAAACTACTCTATACCAAACCCATCAATAATCTGAGAAATTTGATAACCAAAATTGGTGGACTGGTTGTTGGAATTATCAGTTTTTTATTGATCCACATTGGTGCGATTTTCTTAATAAATTATTTAAATATTCCGGTGTATTATGATATTTCCTTAGAGATGAACTCGTTAAATAATTTATCACTCCTTGAAGGCCTGCTTCCTTTAGCAGCTTTTGGAATATTTGCTGTTGGATTATTACGTTTTTTAAAGATTTATACAAACTATCATCACCTTCTAAAGAATGATCAGCAGAATGATATTCAATTAATTGAACATGGAATATATGGCCGTTATCGGCATCCAATGTATGGAACCTTTATTTTAATGCAAAATGGCATTTTCCTTAGTTTTCCCTCGATCTGGACTTTGTTACCGGCTTCACTTTTAACCTTTTTAAACCTGATCAATGGCTGGTGGGAAGAAAAATTTATTTTAAAGCCATCAATAGGAGAGGATTACTCTCATTACAAACAAAAAGTGAAACGAAAATATCTCTCTATTTTTAGCTGGTTTTTTATTGCCCTTTTGTATATCTATCATCTTTTTCTCCTCTTTTGCTTCTAATTTATTATTACCTTTTTATATAATTGCGGTTTTCTCCTGGCCTATGAAGACTTTCTATTTTTCAAACTAAGTTTCAGAATTTCTAAAAAGCCGCTTACAGCTTTGAGTGGTGAGATTCTTTCCGGATTTTTTTTGTTGGATAATCACTTTTTATTGATTTGTAACTAATTCTTCCCCATTACAGGCAAGAACTTGCTTGATCA
>DATGCI010000202.1:0-31412 GCA_035312185.1 bacterium | reverse complement strand
GCTACGAAAATCACCACCTATGGTTGCAATTTTGAGTGGTAAGCGACATTATTCCTATCAATTGATGGATAAAACCGGTGAATTTGGCCTTAATATTCCTGATCGCAGTCTGGCCGCTAAAGTTATTAAAAGCGGAAAAGTCAGCGGTCATGATATTGATGACAAATTTGCCCATACCGGTCTAACGAAAATTCATGCTGGACACATCAAAGCTCCTCTTGTTCAAGAAGCTGTGGCCCGAATGGAATGCCGCATCTCCCAGGTAAACGACATGGGCGGTTCTGCTCTGGTTATCGCTCAAATTCTCCATTCTGAAGTGCGTCAGGATTGCTTTTCAGATGGAAAATGGGACTTCTCTCAGGGGCTAGAATTGATCCATCACATGGGCGGAAATCAATTTGCAGTTAGCAATACATCAATCCAAATAAAAGAAGGAAATTGATATCGCAACTTTACTATTGAACATTTTATACTGGATATTTTTAATTTTTGCTGTTCTTGCCATTCCCTTTAGTTTGCCGGGAACTTTCATGATTGCTGGTTTGAATTTTGTCTATCAACTGCTAGACAATGCTCCGGGTTTGAACTGGGAATTGCTCGGTATTTTGCTATTTCTGGCTGGTTTGTCTGAACTCCTGGAATACATAATCACGGCAATCAGCAGCCGACGCTCTGGCGCTTCAAAACGAGCTATGTTTGGCGCGGTAATTGGTAGTATTGCCGGAGCAGTGATTGGCACTGGAATTTTTCCTGTGATTGGCTCCTTAATTGGTGCTCTAGGGGGTGCTTTTGTGGGTGCCTTCTTAATCGAATACCTGGAAAATTATGACAAAGATAGGGCCATTAGAATTGGGATAGGTGCTTTTACAGGTGTAGCAGGAGGCAAGCTGACCAAAATTGCTCTGGCAATTATCATGCTGGTTATGATTGCTTTGAATGGGCCGGCCTAAAGGAAGGTGGGTGATGATTGGATTAATGGATGTTTGGATGAATGGATGACTGGATGGGAACAGTCCGGGGATTTTAGGCTTTGTCGATGGAATCAAGAATGTGGTCAACAGTTTCCTGAACTCCTAAAAGTCCACCCAGATCAATTGTGGCTTTGTTGGCTTTGAAGAGTTCTCTGATACTATGATCTATTACCTGGGCTTGTTTTTTCATATTGAAATGGTCTAGCATATGTTGCAGGGCTCTGATTGTACCAATAGGATTTATTTGGCCGGTGTCTTTATATTTGTGAGCCGGTTTATGCAAAATCCGAAAAACTGGAAGCGATTCAGTTCCATAATTGAAATAAAAAGACATGCCAAAACCGCCCATTAAGAAAGTTCCCAAAGTCATAAGTTGATCGGCAAATACATCTGGAGCAATCAAAATATCAAAAAGAGCCGGATTATTCATCAAATAATAAATTGCCATTTCAGTTGAAATAATGCGGGTTTCTATATTAGGATAATTTTTTGATACTTTCTCAAATACATTGCTCCACAATTTGTTGGTTTTAGGAAAATAGTATTTTTTGAGAACAAGAAATATTTTTTTCTTGTTAAGTCGTTGAGCATATTTAAATGATGTATTTAAAAATTTTTCCAGATTACTGCGTGTATAGATATTGCTGTCATCAGAAATATTCAGATATTGGGCTTTGGGACTGTTTTTCACAAAATGAAGATTAAAGCCCTCAATATTTTCACGAAAAATATAGAAGTCAAAGTCATCTTCAGGGATTTCTTTGAGCGGTAAAATATTGTCATGATAATAGGTAACATGCTGAATAGCCGAGTTGAGATTGTAATATTGCCGAATATTGTTGATCATGGTTCTGGCATGGATAGCATCAGGGATGCGACTATCGCCCAGCGGACCCATTATCATTGTGTGATAATCTTTTTTAATTTCTTCCATACGGTCTTCAGGAAGGATGATATTATTTTTCAAATAATATTCAGAAGAATAGGGCAAGGTGTTGTATTCGATTTTTAGACCATATTTTTTATTGAGTTCGTCCAGAATCAGGCAACACTGATCCATAAGTTCTGGACCAACACCGTCGCCAGGTATGATTGCTATTTTGAGTCTTTTTCTCAAATAATGCTCAATTAATAATAGGAGTCATAGGGATTTACCAGCCGATAGTCACCAAAACCGGTTTCATCGACAAAGTAAAAAGTTTTATTGATCGTATAATAATGCCAGACCACATAGGGCTTTGTATTGAGTTCAAAGGGGTGCCGGTCAACATTATCAGGCGGCCCGTAGATAATGTAAATTCGGCCTCGATCAGTTTTCCAGCCTTCTCTGCCTTCTGAAAAATTGCGGTTGGCAAAATAAACCCGCCGGTAATATTCAATCATCAGTTCATTTTTATCAGTACCAGGAGTGGGATCTTTACTCTTCCAGAAATTGAGGAATTTTTGTTTGCGCTCCTCTCTGTCACCCCTTGAGATTTTATTGATTTCTCGGGACGAAGCCACATAGGCCAGCTGCTCAATAGCATTTTTAAAATCGTTTATATAGTTGGACATTCCCACCCAGCGCAAGCGAAACCAGGTCTCCTGCTCCACTTTTTCGCCCTGGAGTTTAATTGTGATCTTTAGTTTGTAGCGGGAATAGAGCAGTGATTCCTTTTTGACCGGTATAAAAATCCTGGTAATTCCATCTCTGAATTCATCGAGGAACTTCTTACCTTTAACAAATTTGTTTTGGGTGTCAAAAATAGCGTACTGGATTTCTCCTTTACCACCATCAGAAAGAATGTGAAAGCCGATCAGAAATTTATTGGAAGTATCAACCAGAGTGTTGGAAATTGCCAGATTGGTGGAATCGGCAAGGGAATCGGTATTCTTTTCTATTATATTTATAGAACTCATTGTAATAGAGGCATCGTAATAATCTTTTAATTTTATTTTTTCTTCCTGAATATGGGTTTTCTGGGTCTCAAAATCATTTAAAACCATAGTAATTTTATAGTTGTCAGGAATAATCGTAAAGTGTTCTTTTATTGTTTTTTGATGGTGGGAAGATGTAGTTTTCTGAAATAATTCAGTTTTTACCTTATGATCTTCAATTCTAGTAGCCACCTCTTCGTCTTTGGAGTTATGGAGATAAATACTGGTTTCAAAATGAGCCTGAAAATCATCACTATTTTTTAGAAACTGGATAGAAGAAAAGGGAATTTTAATAGTGATCTCCAGGCGCACTGAATCCCGATTTATCTGAGGGAATGGTGTGATTTTATAGGAAAATTGAGGGCGTTCTTTTTCTTCAGAAAAGCCAAAAATCTGCGCTCTGGCCGGTGAGACCAGTACAATTATCAATAAAAGATATATTATTTTTTTAATTTTCTGTGAATGCATATTTTTTCCAGTAATATTTAGTTAATCCTTGATTGGTTCCAAACCAGACATCCTCGTCTTCAATAATTACACGATAGACATGCATACCTGCCAGTCCATCTACTCTAGTATAATGTTCCTGGGAGTTATTATCAAGATTTATTAGAAAAGCACCTTTGTCAGTGCCGGCCCAAAGATAGTTCTCATAAAGAGCCATGTCATAAATTATATTGGCCTCCGGAAGGTCGGGTAATTGAGACCATTCGTTTTTCTTTAAGTTGTGTTTCAGAAAACTATTATAGCCAAAGGCAATTACAAGAGAATCGGAAGTTGCGATAGCTGGATAGGAGGAAACCACTGGCTGTTTTAATTTGATTTGCTCACCAAAAGTATCATAGTGTTTAACCTTATGGTCGTCTCGAGTGACTGAATACAAGCCATTATCCGTTCCAATCCAAACATTTTTTGAGCCAATTTTTATTTTTAATATTTTGGTATGAAATCTATCCGGCGTCAAATGAACTCTATGAACACTGTATTGCCCGGTATAGACCAGATTTAGACCGAGTTGAGAACCGACCCAGGCCAGGCTGTCCTCCAGAGCAATAGTAAAAATATCTTCTCCGATCAGACCATCCTGAACTGTGAGTTTGTGATAGCCGCCATTTTTGCGATTGTTAATGGTCACGCCCTGATTCGTAGCATACCAGAGCTGCCGATTATGATAAGCAACATCATTAATTATTTGAGATGAAAAATCACTTACAAACCGGGGCTCCAGGTATTCCCATTCCAGATCACGAGGATAGAAAAAGGTTATGCCCGAGCGTTCAGGTGGTCGAACTGGACGGCTACTGGCCAGGCAAAAACCATTTCTTATTTTTGCCATTGCATTGATGGAATTATTGAGCGGACCAAAAGGATGCAAGGTCAAAGTTTGAATGTTGCTATCGCCTGTCAAAAGGCCTAGATTCCAGACCCCACCATAAATATCCTGGCGAACATCGGAGTAAAAAAGCGAAACATTGAATTCCCGCAATTCAGGCCCAATAATCTTGCCGTCTTTGATCAATTCATATTTATTGGGATGAAAAAAGTAATTATTAATGGCAGGAAGGGGATCGTTTTTGGAAATATTCCAGTCAATGTTCAACTTGGACAAATTTGTCTCCGGCACATAGTCAAGCTGTCCCGGTATGCGACTAACACGAAAAATATAACCGCCGGAAGCCACAGCGTAGATATAATCTTTGTAAGTACCAATTCTGGTAATAGGATTGACCGAGGACATAACGTCCTGACCACTCAGTAATATCCACTGATCGCCAGTTGGTGTTAGATAACTAATACCACCCGCATGTCCGGCCCATAAATAATCAGTATTTTTATCATAATAGACCGCATGGATATTGTCATTGACCAGCCCATCACTTACAGAATAGGGTTCAGCAAAGCGCTTGCTATAAAAATTGTAAGGAACTATTCCTCCGGTTGTACCAAAATAGATAAAATCTTTCCCAACAGCCAGACTGGTGGGATGATTGCTATTTTTGAAACTTATCCAGTCATTGAGATCATAGATTCGAACCGGCTGATATTCTTTATCCAGACTGTTTTGACCGGCCGCTTGAAAAGTCAGCAGAATTATCGAAAAAAGGATAAAGTATAAATATTTTTTCATTGAAAATTTCCAATTTTAGCGAACATTTTTCCGGAAAACTGTTTGACTGCTCCTTTGAGTTCTAGATTTAATAAAGTGGAAAGAGCTTCATGAGTATCGTAGCCGGTCTTATCGGATAATTCATCTATATGAAGGGGATCAAAAGTAAGAGAATCGTATATTTTTTGTTCATCGGAAGTAAAATTAAATTCAATCTTTAGCTGGCGCTCTTTTTCCGGATATTTGCGTAGATTTTCAATTTCTTCAAGAATATCTTCAACTGAAAGAACAGGTTTTGCGCCCTGTTTAATTAATTGATTAGTGCCCTTACTGGTTCGGCTGGTTATCCTGCCTGGTACGGCAAAAGTTTCCCGATTTTGATTAATGCTGTAATTAGAAGTCAATAAGGCTCCACTTTTTTGACCGGCCTCCACCACAACAGTTCCCAGTGAAAGACCGGAAATAATTCTGTTCCTGCGAGGAAAATTCTGCGCATCAGGACGAGTTCCCAAAGCAAATTCTGAACAATAAACACCATTCTTGACAAGTTCAGTCCGTAGTTCCCGATTTTCTGGAGGGTAAACTTTATCAACACCATTTCCCAGGGCAGCTATAGTGCGACCGCTATTCTTGAGGGCAGTGCGGTGAGCAGTAGTATCAATGCCCCGGGCAAAGCCGCTAACTATCGTAATTTTGCGCCGCACAAGTTCTTTGACCAGAGTTTCTGTAACCTGTTTACCATATTTTGTGCATTTTCGGGTTCCAACGAAAGCAATCGCATCATGATCAGCATCGACAAAATCGCCATGTTTGTATAAAACTAGAGGAGGGTCATAAATATTATAAAGATTTTCAGGATATTCATCGTCAAAAATTGTGATAACATCAAAAGGGCTGCGATCGAGCAAAGTTTTTTGCTCTTCTACGAAATCCTGGTCTCCTCCTTTTACAATATTACGGGCTAATTTGGAGGTGATTCCTTTGATACTTTTTAATTCTCTATAACTGGCATTAAAAATGTCGGCTGGTTTGTCAAACTTTGAGACCAGAATTAAACCACGCCGGGGACCCAGTGACTCAATTGATAACAATGTCAGAGCAGCAGTTCGTTTATCCATTCTTTTTGTCTCCAAGTAATTCAACCACACGGTCAACGAATTGTTCCAGACCGTCACCGGTCACTGAAGATATGCTCATAAAGGGAATATCTCTATTAAACTCTAGTTTTGTGTCTTCATCAATAATATCGTTTTTAGAAAAAACGATCAAACGCGGTTTATCACGAAAGATTTCAAGATGCTGATTCAATTCATTATTGAGCAGATCATAGGTTTCTTCCGGGTCCTCATCGGTTATTTCAATGAGAAAGACCAGTAGTTTGGTTCTCTCCAGATGGCGCAAAAATCGATGACCCAGACCTTTGCCCTTGTGAGCACCTTCGATTAAACCAGGAATGTCGGCCATTAGAAAGCTTTGATATGAGCCATATTTCACAATTCCTCGATTGGGCGTCAGAGTTGTAAAGGGATACTCAGCAATTTTAGGCTTGGCATTGGAAAGTCTTGAGATCAAAGTTGATTTACCGGCATTGGGCAAACCTACCAATCCAACGTCGGATTGAATCTTGAGTTCAAAGATCAGTTTACGAGTCTGGCCCGGTTTTCCTGGAGTAGACTTACGGGGGGCTCGATTTGTGGAGGTTGCAAAAGCAGAATTCCCCAGACCGCCTTTACCGCCTTCAGCAATTTTAACTACTTCGCCATCTTCACACAGATCAGCAACAACATTTTTAGATTTCTGCTCTTTTATAACTGTACCAACAGGAACTTTAATAGTTACTGAATTACCATTGGCGCCAGTTCTTTGATTGCCACCACCGCTCTGTCCATTATCGGCCTCATATTTTTTGCGGTATTTTACATCCTGCAAAGTCCATAATGAAGAGTCTGCCATTACAAATACGTCACCACCCTGTCCACCGTGGCCTCCGGCTGGGCCGCCTTTGGGAACATGTTTCTCACGGCGGAAAGCAACAACACCATCGCCGCCTCTTCCCGATTTGACTTTAACTTTTGCGTAATCTACAAACACTTTATTTTACCTGCTTTAATTTTATTGTTCACGTCTAATAGATTAAAATTACAAATATTTTGGCCTAACTCAAAGGTCTATACTCAGGGGCCGGAGCTGTTGGAAAATCAACTGATCTGGTATTAGATAGCGACCTTCGAATAAAAATATTTAGCTCATGTCCATCAAATCCAGGCCGATTTCAGAATTGAATTTGCGGTCTATTTCACCATCAAATTCCTCGATAATACACTCAAAGGTTGCACTGATCACAGCGGAATTGAGATGACCGGCATAGCCCTGTAATTTTTCATCAGCAAAATTAATATGAATATGCAAATAGGGCTTGCCATCTTTTTGGGAAACATTGCCCATCAAAGATGTAATTTCCAGATCGCCGGTAAATTCTCTAGAATGATACTCCTTTGTTCCGGTTTCAAAATGACCAATTTCAATGCTGCCAGCTGCACCAATTCCCATAATTGAACCGGCTTTTATATTTTCTTTTTGGCAAACTTTTTTCAGCTGAGTTACGATTTCTTCACCTTTGGCTACCCTAATAATATGTTTTGAACCGATTTGTTTGGTTTCCACTATTTCTCCTTTCATTTTGGTTTAATCTTCTTTAATCTCGATTAATTCTACCGGGGCCTGGTTTTCGACAATAAAAGCCACTTTGACGCCTTTTGATGGACTGTTAGGTTCGATGATAAGCTGGCGACCTTCAATAGCCTGCTCAAGATTATCAACCTGGAAAGCCAGATGAGGCACAGTTTGCACAATTTCAGGAAGAGAACAGTCATCTTCAAAACGCATCCATTCAATCTTGAATTCACTGTTTTCAAGGCCGGTATGATAAAATTTTAAATCTGAGTGATATTTTTCGTTTTTTCGTTTTTTTGTGGTTGGTATGCCTAGGTGATGGAATCTATATTTTTCCCTATTCAATAAATTCTCCAAAATATTAAAAGGCTTTATGAACCTGATACTATCAAAAAAATTGCAATGCTGTAACCAAATTTATATACAGCTAAACAACCAGCGCTGTCTAGAATCTAAGGAATTGAACGGGAATAGAAAAGTAAAAATCTGATCAAGAAGTCTCAGTACTGTAATTTATCTTTTTAAAAGTTTTAATAATTCATCAGCACTGCGAGTAGTGAGTACATCATCGGCTTCCAGCCAGCCTCTTCGGGCCTGATTTATACCATATTTCAGATTGGGTAATTGAGCGGGGCTGTGAGCATCGGTAGAAATAGAGAGTTTCAAGCCTCGTTCTTTGGCCATTTTGCAGTGTATATCATGGAGATCCAGGCGCTTGGGAGCGGAATTGATCTCCATAAAGCAGCCTTTTTCCAGAGCAGCATCCATGAGTTTGCCCATATCAACATCAATTGGATTACGCTTGTTGATCTCCCGGGCAGTTGGATGCCCCCAGATATTGAAATAAGGATTGTCCATGGCTGTCAAAAGCCGTTTCATCTGCTTTTCACGACTGAGATTAAATTTATAATGAATACAGCAAACCCGCAGATCCAGCCTTTTTAATATGCTATTAGGCAGATCCAGGCTACCATCCTCAAGAATATCAACTTCAACTGACTTCAGGACCCGAAAATCATCAAGCTCCTCATTAATTGCATCAATTTCATCAATCTGCCGGGCCAATTCATCGGCACTAAGACCTCCGGCAATTGTTACCCGCTGCGAGTGATCAGTTATAGCAATATATTCATGGCTAAGTTTTTTGGCGGCCTCAGCCATCTCCTTGATTGTGGCCCCACCATCGGAATAATTTGAATGCATCTGCAGATCGCCCTTCAAATCTTCAAGTTCGATCAAATCGGGCAGTTTTCCCTGCCGCGCAGCCTCAATTTCGCCTCGATTTTCCCGCAATTCCGGTAAAATATAGGGCAGATCAAGAGCAGCATAGACATCTTCTTCAGTTTTTCCAGCTACTAATTCGCCTGTTTCCTCTTTAAAAACGCCGTATTCATTGACTTTGAGTCCTTTTTGCCGGGCAATATGGCGAGTCTGGATATTGTGATCCTGAGAACCGGTAAAGTAAACCAGAGCTGCACCATAACTATCTTCGTCAACAACTCGTAGATCAACCTGGAGTCCGCCTAGCAGATGAACCGAAGATTTTGTGTCACCTTTAGCGATCACATCAGCAACGTCCTCATAATTAACAAAATGATCCATTATTGCAGCACTATTGTGTCCGGTGACCAGAATGTCAATGTCTCCGATTGTTTCTCGCCGGCGCCGATAGCTACCGGCAATGGCTGCTCTGTTGACCTCATCAAAGGATTTCATATATTTCAAAAGTGGCTGAGCGTATTCTTCAGCCCGATTGAAAAAGAGCCGATTGCCCTGCTGCTCCTTCTGCTTTATGCTTTTCCTGATATTCTCTTCTGTTTTGGGGCCAAAGCCTTCCAATTCCCGAATACGCTGTTTTTGCAGAGCTCGCTCCAGATCATCAATGTTGCGAATACCCAGTTCATGATAGAGTTGTTTAACCCGCTCCGGACCTAGCCCTTCTAGACTGAGCACTTCCAGCAGGCCAGATGGAATTTTTTCTTTGAGCTCTTCCAGCTGATGAAGCTTTCCGGTGCGTACAATTTCCTCTATTTTACTGGCAATACCGGATCCTATTCCTGAAAATTGCTTAATATCTTCGCCATTTTTAATCATCTCCTCTAGCCCTTCGGTAATGCTGCGAATTTTGCGAGCAGCCTGACGGTAAGCTCGAATCTTAAAAGGATTGCTTTCGTCAATATCAAGCAAATCAGCATAATTTTCAATAACATCGGCAATGAAATTATTATTAATTGGCATTTTTCACCTTCTCTTTTAGAATTTTACCCGGGCAAACATCAAAGAACTACAATATTTTTTCCTCTGGGATAATGGTCTGATTGGCCCGGTTTTTATTAAATTTTTTAGAAAAGTTATTTTATTCTTCATCCTTTGATCAAATTTTGTTGTCTCTATTTTTTTTGGGAATAATTGGAATAGTATCATAGTCAGGAATAATTTTTCATAAAACCGCTGAAGCTTTAGTCCATTATCCCAAAAAAAATCCTGCCAGGAAAATACAAATGTCTGGCTGTCAACCTTCTAATCCTAGCCAGGTCGGTAGATTGTAAAGATCGGGGCGCGAGAACACTTTGTAAGTTTTGAGCCCCATTTTTTCTGCCGGCCGCAAATCAGAATCAGGAGAATCGCCGACCATCAATGTTTTTTCACGACTAACATTCACAGATTTCAGAATGTGCTCAAAACCTTTTCGACCCGGTTTGATATAATCGGTAAATTGGTTCTGACCAACATTCAGATCAGTGATCGATGAAACTGTGAAGCGACGATCAGGAGGGAAGAAGTGGTCCATGTGAATGGTTTTCAGGATGCGGTCGGTCAGCAAACGGTTGTTGGTCGTGTAGAGATAGGTCGAATAATTTTTGGCAACCTTGCTGACAGCCTGCAAAGCAAAATCGTCACGCTCTACAATAGCATTCACATTTTTTGCGCTTGAGTTGACCGCTCTTTCATATTCGGGAATAGGGACTTTCCAGCGGGATAAGAGAGTCAGAGTATAGGTCATTTTGCCATTGACTTCCTGTTCAAACTTTTTCTTCTCCGCTTCGATTCTTTTGATAGCCTTCTTCAGAGGAAGATTTTCCTGTTCAGCAATTATTTTGGCTGCCCCCTGGCGAAAAGCCGCCGAAATCTGCTCTTTTTTGGGATAGAGAGTGCCATCAAGATCAAAGATAATCAGTTCAAAATTCTTTGTATGCATATTTCCATCCTGTCTAAATTATAGTCTCTGTTGCAACTAAAGACTTGCTCTTGGATAGGTAAATTTATATATTGTCTGATTAAAAATAAAGAAAGAGGAATGAATTACTTATGGTAGATGACACAAAGCAAGTTAAAAAATTGCATCAGCAGAGGGATGAATTATTCGATGAGATCGGAAAAGTTATTATCGGACAGAAGCAGATTATCAGGCAATTGCTAATTGCCCAACTTTCGCGCGGGCATTGTCTTTTGATTGGTGTTCCCGGTCTGGCTAAAACAATGATGATCAGCAGTCTTGCGGAACTCATGGATTTGAAATTTAGCAGAATACAGTTTACTCCTGATCTGATGCCCTCAGATATAACAGGTACAGAAATATTAGAGGAGGATCGCAGTACAGGAAAACGGGCATTTAAATTTGTCAAAGGCCCTGTTTTTGGAAATATAATTCTGGCTGACGAAATCAATCGTACTCCACCAAAAACTCAGGCAGCTCTTCTGGAAGCAATGCAGGAAAATAAGGTGACTGCCGCAGGTGAAGACTATAATCTTGAGGCGCCCTTTTTTGTACTTGCCACGCAGAATCCAATTGAACAGGAAGGCACCTATCCTTTGCCTGAAGCCCAATTGGATCGATTTATGTTTAGCCTCAATATTGACTATCCGCCTTTTGAAGATGAAATCGAAATCGTCAAATCTACAACGATTGAACAGCAGGCCAGTCTGGAAACTATTATCAGTAGAGAACAGATTTTGGAGTATCAGAAACTTGTTCGCCGGGTTCCTGTAGCCGATAATGTGATCGAATTTGCTGTAAAACTTTCAGTAAATAGCCGTCCCGGTGAAACGGATATAGATTTTGTCAAAGAATGGGTTGACTGGGGAGCTGGCCCGCGAGCTTCACAATATCTGGTTCTGGCTGCCAAAGCCAGCGCTGCTCTGGATGGTCGTCCTGCTCCTGGAATTCAGGACATTATTGATGTTGCCAAGCCTGTTCTTCGCCATCGCATCATACCCAATTTTAATGCTGAAGCCGAAGGTATTGATTCTAATGTAATCGTTGAAAAATTAATCAAAGAAATTCAGTAATGCCTCGCTCTGCCAAAACAAAATATCTCGATCCGGCCATTATATCAAAACTTGATAATATGGCTCTGATTGCCCGGCTTGTTGTAGAAGGCTTTATCGTCGGTCTTCACAAAAGTCCCTACCACGGCTTTTCTGTAGAATTTGCTGAGCATAGACCTTATATGCCTGGTGATGAAATTAAGAATATTGACTGGAAAGTTTATGGCAAAACTGATCGTTATTACATCAAAGAATATGAAGAGGAAACCAATCTTCGCTCTTTCATTTTTCTGGATAAAAGTGGTTCTATGGGCTATGGCTCGGGATCAGTCAGCAAATTGGAATACGGCAAGTATCTGGCTGCATCTATGGCCTATCTAATGTTGCAACAACAAGATGCCATTAGCCTGACTACTTTTGATTCTAAAGTTGATAATTATTACCCACCTCTGGCAAAAAGGAGTCATTTGAATCGGATTCTGGCAGAACTTGAGCGAACTGAACATAATGGCGAAGGTAATATCTCTGGTTTTTTGCACGAAAGGGCGGAAAAGATCAACAAGCGGGGTTTGATAATTCTGATTTCCGATCTTTTTGAGAAGCCTGAACAACTTGTGCGGGCTCTCAAACATCTCAGGCACTATAACCACGAAATAATTGTATTCAATATTATGGATCCTCAAGAGGAGGAGTTTGAATTCAACCGTCAGACCCGATTCGTTGATATGGAGGACCAAAGCGTGCTGGAAACGGAGCCCTGGCATATTCAGGGCGACTATAAGAATTTGATTGATAAGCACGTTACAACTCTGCAATCTCAATGTAGAAATAATAATATTGATTATTTTCATCTAACAACTGATCAGAGTCTTGATATTGCGTTGACTGAATATTTGAACAAGCGCAAGAAATTGCGGTGATCTGATCTTTTTTAATAGGGAAATGGGCGCTGGACAATAAAATTCCGTTTTAACCTTCCAAACATAATTCAGGTTAGCAAAAAAAGACATTCACCAATAAAATTTGTGTCAATTCGCGGACTAACCATTTCGTTTATTTCGTGCATTTCGTGGGGCACTAAAGTAATTTGTGGTTAAGAAATCGGAGCTAGATCATATTTCTTTCCCCTTTACGGCTTCAATTTCCGCTTTCTCTTTTCCCAGTTATTCTTTCACAAAGTCTTACCTTCTTCTTTCTCCCTTTTCCTGTTCTTCATCTTCTGTATGATTTTCTTCCAAAGGTGAAATATTTGTAGAAAACTGGTCATCACCGTTAATTTTTTTTATCTCTAACCTTGATTAGATTGTATGCCAGAAACAACGCTAAATATAGTTTGAAAACCATGTAATCTTTTCTTAATTTCAGGCTCGTAGATATTTGATAATTGGAGCTGTAAATTGGGAAAAATTGCAACCGCTCCAAAAGAGAATAAATTTTGCTATGCTACACGGGGAGTTAGCGGTGCCCTGTAACCTGCAATCCGCTACAGCAGGGTGGAATTCCGAAGCGCGAGTGTTTCGTTTGCATTCGGAATAGACTATGGGAGCGTTGACGTTCTCTGACCTGCGCAATAGGCGTCTGGCAAACCCCGTCAGGCCTGGAAGGGAGCAGCGGTAGTTAGTACGCTTATGTGCCGCAGATTCCCAGGGGGCCAGCCACCCGGTCTATGAAGGTGCAATCTGAAGCATTCAAGCTTCGGTGCATAGCAACTATTACAAGCAGTATAAATTATGGAATATAAAGTATTCGCCAGAAAATATCGGCCTCAAACCTTTGATGAGATCGTCGGTCAGGAACATATAACCCGACCTCTTCAGAATGCTATCAAATCCAATCGCGTTTCTCATGCCTATCTTTTTACTGGTTCAAGAGGAATAGGCAAAACAACCACAGCTCGAATTCTCGCTAAAACTCTAAATTGCTCCGATCCAGATGGTTTGAATCCCTGCAATGAATGTCAAAATTGCAGAGAAATAACAGAAGGCCGCAGTGTTAATGTAATTGAGATCGATGGTGCATCTAACCGAGGAATAGGTGAAGTCAGAGAGTTGCGAGAAAATGTGAAATATCCACCTTCGGATGCCAATTACCGTGTTTTTATTATTGATGAAGTTCATATGTTAACTAAACCAGCCTTTAATGCTCTTCTTAAAACTCTGGAAGAACCGCCTCAGCACACCATTTTTATTTTTGCAACTACCGAACCGGTCAAAGTTCCAGAAACTATCATCTCTCGTTGTCAGCGCTACGATTTTCATCGCATTTCCGTTGAAACCATAGTTAACCAATTGCAATCCATTGCTGATCAAGAGGATATTGAAATCGAAGAAGAATTGTTGACATTGATCGCTAAAAAGGCTGATGGGGGAATGCGGGATGCCGAGAGTTTACTAGACCAGATCGTCGCCTTTTCCGATGATAAAGTTGATTCAGATCAGGCCAAACAAATCTTGGGTCTTATCGATTATGGCTATTATAACGAACTTGGAGAAATGATTCGAGATCATGACCAAAAATCCTTGGTTATGGCATCGGAAGATATTTTTAATAAAGGTGTGGAGTTGGGAGAATTTTTTACCGGTCTTTCAGAACATTTTCGTAATTTGCTGATTGCCAGTAAAACGCAGTCTGTTGATATGCTAGATCTTCCTGGTAATGTTAAAGAAATGTATAGTGAAGAAGCCCCTAAATGGGATTCCGGTGATCTACTGCGCCTATTGGGAATTGTAACTGAAGCGCAGACCAGTCTAAACTCAGCCTTAAATCAACGGACTCACCTGGAATTTACTCTTCTGAAAATGGGCGCCATGGATAATACTGTCAGGATTCAGGATTTACTCACTAAAATTGATCAGGGTTTGACTACAAACACAGTTTCAGATAAAAGAAAAGGGTGGAAGTCCACAAAAAAAAAGGATAATAGCTCAAAACGCTCTCGAACCAATCACAAAAAAACGTCCGGTAAAGTAAAAAAAAATCCTAAAACGCAAAAAGATAAATCCGGACAGAAAAAATTAGATAAAAAAGAGCTAACTACTGAAGAGATTCAAAATAACTGGGATAAAATTCAGAAAAAAGTTACTAATAAAAAGCGCTCTGTAGGAACCTTTCTTGGTCAGGGTGATCTCAATTCAGTTAAGAACAATACAATTGAAGTAAGTTTTCATACAAACAATAAGCTGGCTGTTACCAATGTCCGTTCTAACGCCACAATGATATGCAAAGTTATAAGGCAGGAACTCGGGAAAAAGGCTAAAATCAAATGTACTGTTACAAAAAACAGTGAAAAAGATTTTTCCAATACGAGCCAGCTTGATGATGTTGTCAACAAAGTAAGTCAGGACATAGATGGAGAAGTAATAATATAAAAAACATTAAATATAAAGGAGTTGTTTAGATGATGCCAAAAGGCGGTTTAAACGGAATGATGAAACAGTTTGGCAAAATGCAGAAAAAACTGGAAAAAGCCCAGGAAGAATTAAAGAATATAACAGTTGAAGGTACTGCTGGTGGTGGCATGGTAACAGTCAAAGCCAATGGTCAGCAGGAAATACTTTCAGTTAAAATTGATCCAGAAGTACTGGATGATGATGTCGAAATGGTTGAGGATATGGTCGTTGCAGCAACCAATCAGGCTCTAAAAAACGCTGAAGAAGCCAAAAAAGATAAAATGTCCGATGCCACGGGTGGATTATTATCCAAATTACCAGGAGGAATGAACATTCCAGGATTATGAGCCATTTTCCAGAACCAGTTGATGAATTAATAGAAAAATTAACCTTATTTCCCGGGGTAGGGAAGAAATCAGCCCGCAGATTGGCTTTTTATCTGCTGGGTGAATCCCGGGAAAAGGCCGTAGAGATAGCTACGTCAATTGTTAACGTCAAGGATAAGGTCTATAATTGTTCCCGCTGTTATAATATTGCTGCTAGTGATCCCTGCCAGATCTGCAAAGATCCAAAACGCAACCACAATAAAATTTGTGTTGTTCAAGATCCTCGCGATGTATTTGCATTTGAAGAAACTGGGAGTTATCGTGGGCTTTACCACGTCCTGGGCGGAGTCCTGTCACCTCTCAATGGTGTTGGACCGGAAGACCTGAATATTGATGGATTAATTCCGCGTTTAGAAGATATAGATGAGGTGATTTTAGCAATTAATCCGACAAGAGATGGTGAAACAACAGCTATCTATCTGGCCAAATTGATAAAAAAACGTAATATAAAAGTTACTCGCGTAGCTCAGGGACTGCCTATGGGAGTCGATATTGAGTATGCCGATAATGTAACTTTGACAAGAGCTTTAGAAGGTAGAACAGATATTTGATGAAAAAACAAATTTTTACTATAGCAAACCTATTTACATTTTTGCGGATTATATTGACTCCGCTTTTTATTTATTTTTTATTTGCTGCTGGACCCTATTTTGAGATATTTGCTTTGATAATTTTTGTGGTCGCTTCAGTAACTGATGCCTATGATGGATACTTTGCTCGCAAGAATTCTTCAGTATCTGATCTGGGCGCTTTTCTTGATCCTTTGGCAGACAAAATATTGATGTCAGCAGCATTTTTATCTTTTGTTGTGCTGGGACTATTTCCCCTCTGGATGGTGATTCTAATTATTTTACGGGACTTTTTAGTCACAGGAGTTCGCATCCTATTTTCTCGCAAGGATCTGTCGTTCACGACCCGCAAGACAGCCAAGGCCAAAACTGGAGTCCAAATCGGCTTGATCTGTTTTGTTCTCGTTTATCAGATCACCCAACACTGGGAAATCTTTGAACCTATTAAGCGGGAAATTGCCAGCTATATGATTCACGATTACAACATTATTTATTATTTGACTTTGCTGGTAACTATCTTCACTGTATGGACGGGTCTGGAATATCTCTGGGTTAATCGCAAAGAATTAAAACATATTTTCACAGGATAAATACAGCAATAAAATTTGATAAAAACAGCACATAAGATCATCGCAACTTTTTTTTACAGTGGATATTTTCCAGTTGCTCCCGGTACTTTTGGAAGTCTTATTGCTTTGTTGGTCTGGCTTTTTTTACCGGCGGGATTGTTGCTCAAAGGCTTACTTCTTTTTGGGATAATTGTGCTGGGATTCGGGGCTACCCAGAGCTTTATCTCGGAATTAAATGTTCAGGATCCCGGATTTATTGTAATTGATGAAGTGGCTGGATTATGGCTAGCCCTATTTCTGATAAATGTTGTTCACGGACCAGCTATAATCTGGAGTGGAGCCGGCTTTATTCTGTTTCGTCTCTTCGATATTTTAAAACCCTTTCCAATTTCCTACGTAGAAAAGTATAAAGGTGCAATGGGCATTATGCTGGATGATATTGTGGCTGGCGGGTTTGCAGCACTAATAATTATAATTATGACTTTGGTTGTATGAAAAAATCTATTATCATAACAATTGGCAACGAATTGACTTCCGGCCACACTGTCAACAGCAATGCAGCTTATATTGCCAGATTTTTGGCTAAGCTTGGGATAATCAATCAGAAAATTGTTGCCATTGAGGATAAGAAGGAAAAGATTGTTGATGATCTTGATGAAGCTATTAATTATGATTATGTATTTGTGACCGGTGGATTAGGCCCCACTCATGATGATATTACCAAGCAGGTTGTTGCTGAATATTTTGATACGGAATTAAAAGAAAGCTCACGCCTTAAGAAAGAGCTGGAGACTTTTTTAAAGGAGAGAGATGTAGCCCTTTCCAAAGTGAATTATGAGCAGGCTTTGTTTCCTGATAAGGCCAAAATTGTGCCTAATGATATAGGAACAGCGGCTGGTATGCATTTTCACGAAAAAAACACCGATTACTATTTTATGCCCGGTGTTCCTGCAGAAATGGAACGTATGCTTGAAAAATATATTGCTCTTGATCTGGAAGGTAATGGTGCTCAGGCTATGAACCATTATAAAAAAGTAAGAACCTTTGGAATTCCGGAATCGGAACTTTACACCGGACTTGCTTCCTGGATCACTGAAAATAATAATGTCAAAGTCGCCTTTTTACCACGCATGCCGGGCGTTGATATAGTTCTGGAGAGTCAGCAAAAAAAATCTATAAATAGGACTCTAGAATATATTAAAAGCAATTTTGCTGATTTCATCTTTGGGTATAATGATGACCAGCCCTATCAAATTGTGGGAGAGAAGTTAGATGAACAGAATCTTACAATCGCAGTAGCGGAATCCTGTACAGGCGGCTTGATCGGTCATGCTTTGACCAATCGTTCCGGTAGCTCGCAATATTTTCAAGGCGGAGTGATCGCCTATTCCAACAAGGTCAAAATCGAGATGCTTGGTGTAAACACGGATACAATTAAAAAAAATGGGGCAGTCAGCCGGGAAACAGCTCTGGAAATGGCTGCTGGGGTCAGGAAAAGATTCAATGTTGACATAGGATTGAGTACAACAGGTATTGCTGGCCCAACTGGCGGTTCCCAAGAAAAACCAGTAGGAACTGTTTGGGCTGGGTTTGCAACTCGTAATAAGCAAAGCGCTCTCCATTATATTTTTAATAAGAATAGAATTCAAAATAAACAGGCTTTTAAAAAATTTGCTCTCATAAATACAATTAAGTTTTTGGATGGGAGGCTCTCATGAAACGCACATTTTTAGCAGTTCAGGTATCGGATTTTACCAGGAATCTTATCTCAGCGATTTATCAAGATCTACCTGAATTAGACAAAAAACTAAAAAAAGCCAATGTTGACAATCCCCATATTACAATTAAATTTCTGGGTGATACTGATGAAGAAAGCATAGAAAGTATTAGCAAAGATCTTGAGAAAGAATTCGAAGATTTTCCGGCTTTTGGCTTTGAGATAGCATCGACTGGAGTTTTTCCGAGTCCATCGCGTCCAAAGGTTTTCTGGCTGGGCGTTGAAAAGGGCGAAGATAAATTACGGGAAATGCATAAAAAAGTTGAAAATGTCACAAATAATTACAATATTTCCAAGGACAGGAGAAAATTTAAACCCCATTTGACAATTGGGAGAAAACGGCGGAGAAGCACAATTTCAGATCTAAATGATTTTCTGGATTATGATTATAAACCGATCTTTAATCCAGCTGATGAATTAATATTTTTTGAAAGTATTCTGAAATCATCCGGCGCAGTCCATAAACCATTAACAAAAATAAAACTGAGGAAATAACATGGCTAAGAATAAAAAAAATAAAGATAAGGAAAAGGCAGTTGAACTGGCTGTTTCTCAAATAGATAGACAATTTGGAAAAGGCTCGATTATGCGGCTGGGTGATGATGATGCCAAGGTGTCAGTTGATGTGATCCCAACCGGAAGTCTTTCCCTTGATGCTGCTCTGGGAATCGGAGGAATTCCTCGAGGTAGAATTAGTGAAATCTATGGCCCCGAAGCTTCGGGAAAAACGACTTTGGCCCTACACATTATAGCAGAAGCCCAGAAACAGGGCGGTTATGCAGCTTTTATCGATGCTGAGCATGCAATGGATCCCAATTATGCCAAAAATCTGGGTGTTAATATTAAAGATCTTCTGGTTTCCCAGCCCGACAATGGCGAACAGGCTTTGGAAATCACAGAAACTCTGGTACGCAGCAATGCTATTGACGTAATCGTGGTTGACTCTGTTGCAGCCCTTGTGCCTAAAGCTGAAATAGAAGGCGATATGGGAGACCAGCAGGTTGGTTTGCAAGCCCGGCTGATGTCCAAGGCTATGCGCAAACTAGCAGGAACAGTTAACAAATCCAAAACTTCGGTTGTCTTCATCAACCAGATCCGTGAAAAAGTTGGCGTAATGTTCGGTAATCCGGAAACCACTTCAGGTGGACGAGCGTTGAAATTTTACACTTCTGTACGTCTGGATATTCGTAGAATAGGCTCAGTCAAAGATGGACGCGATATTACTGGTAATAAAACCAGAGTGAAGGTTGTAAAAAACAAACTAGCACCGCCTTTTAAGAAAGTGGAATTTGAAATAATTTATGGCGAAGGTATCTCAGCCGAAGCCGATCTCCTTAACCTGGCAGTTGAAGCCGATATTGTTGACAAAGCTGGTTCCTGGTATTCCTATGGTGAGACCCGTTTGGGACAGGGCGTTGCCAATTGCCGTGAATTTTTGCAAGAAAATCCCGATGTCCGTAAAGAAATCGAAGACAAGGTCAAAAAATTCCTCGGTTTTAATAGTGAAGAGGAAGAAGAGGAAAAGGAAGATAAAGACGAGGATTGATCTATAATTTCTAAAAACTATTTGAACTCGTCTCTGGAGATAGTGGACATTTCAAAACAATCATTATCTATGCTTCTGGCCCTATAAATTATGACTCTGTCAATTTAGTAGTATAATTTTATGAGCATGGTTAAAGGGGGGAGACAATTTTTCAAAGCACCTTTGATCATTGCTGGATTTTCCTGACCGGAGCTGCTAATGTATAGGGCTTGCCTTTCACAATCTTATCGTATAATTTCCTATGATTTTCTGATGCTATTTAATATTAAACTGACTGGTGAATATGAAGTCTTCAAAAGAGATAAGACAGAATTTTATAGATTTTTTTAAGAATAAAGAACATAAAGAGGTTAAAAGCGCTCCCGTTATTCCGCAGAAGGACCCTACTCTGCTTTTTACCAATGCTGGTATGAATCAATTCAAAGGTGTTTTTCTGGGTAAAGAAGAACCTCAGGCTGATCGAGTTGTCGATTCTCAAAAATGTATTAGAGTAAGTGGCAAACATAACGACCTGGAAGAAGTTGGCAAGGATACCTACCATCACACTTTTTTTGAAATGCTGGGGAATTGGTCTTTTGGTGATTATTACAAAAAAGAGGCTATTGAGTATGCCTGGGAATTGTTAACCGAAGTCTGGAAATTGCCTAAAGATCGCTTATGGGCGACTGTATATAAGGATGATGACGAAGCTGCCCACCACTGGCGCGAGGCTACTGATATTGAACCTGATCGCATTTTGCGATTTGGTGATAAAGATAATTTTTGGGAAATGGGCGATACCGGCCCCTGCGGTCCCTGTTCTGAAGTCCATATTTACACTGGCGATAATCCCGATCAACAAAAAGCAGAAAAAGTAAATGCTGATGATCCGGAATATATAGAACTTTGGAATCTAGTTTTTATTCAATATAATCGTGATCAATCCGGAAAATTGAATCCTCTGCCTGTCAAACATGTTGATACTGGAGCAGGACTGGAGCGTCTGGTTGCAGTTTTACAGGATAAGAGATCAAATTATGATACTGACCTTTTTACACCGATTATTGATCAGATCAGTAAGCTGACAGGAGTAGAATATAGTGAGGAAGACGGTACACCTCACCGGGTGATAGCCGATCATATTCGCATGCTGAGTACATCCATTGCTGACGGTGCTCTGCCATCAAATGAAGGTCGTGGCTATGTTTTGCGCAGAGTCCTGAGAAGAGCTTCGCGTTATGCTCGCATGCTTGAGGTTCATGAGCCTGTTTTATATAAATTAGTTGATAGTGTAATCAAAGTTCTTGGCGAAGCCTATCCTGAGATTAAAGAACGGCGGGAACACATTCGCAAGGTAATCAAAGTTGAAGAGGAATCTTTTGGTAAAACTCTTGATCGAGGCCTGGAAGTATTTCACCAGTATAAAGATGAAGTTGAAGAAGCCGGAAAAAAGACAATTCCCGGTGAAAAAGTGTTTAAACTTTACGACACCTATGGTTTTCCCGTTGATTTGACCAACCTTCTGGCTGAAGAAGCTGGTTTGGGGATCGATGAAGACGGCTTTGAGCGAGAAATGGAAAAGCAGCGTAAGCAGGCCCGGGAAGATGGCGGCTTTAATGTTGATTACAATCAAGATCTGGATTGGCAATTGTTGTCAGAAGGTTTGGATTCGGAATTTGTTGGTTATGAGCAGGAAAAAATTAAAGCGCAGATCAGAAAATTTGCTTTTGATGATGATAAAATTCAAATAGTACTCGATAAAACACCTTTTTATGCAGAATCTGGTGGGGAAGTCGGTGATACTGGCTATATTTATAATGACAATTTCAAAGTAAGAGTTGAAGACACTGTCAAGAACAATCAAACCGTCATCCATTCCGGAAAAATCATCAAAGGCGAAATAGATAATTCTGAAGTAATTGCTGAAATTGATTCAGAAAAAAGCGACAGTATTCGTGCTAATCATACTGCTACCCATCTATTACATGCTGCCTTGCGGGAGGTTCTGGGTGACCATGTTACCCAGGCTGGTTCTCTTGTAGAAGCTGATAGATTGCGTTTTGATCTGACCCATTTTGAAAAAATATCTGATCAGGAAATAGAAAAAGTAGAAGATATAGTCAATGCAAAAATTCGTGATAATGTTAAATTAGAAGTTGATCATAAGGAATATGATGAAGCCCGAGAATCTGGTGCAATGGCCTTATTTGGTGAGAAATATGATGATGAAGTCCGGGTAGTCTCTGTTGATGATTTTTCTCAGGAATTGTGCGGTGGAAAGCATGCTGATCGTACCGGCGATCTAGGGCTTTTCAAAATAACTATGGAAACGTCTGTAGCTTCGGGTGTAAGAAGAATCGAAGCAGTTACCGGTAAAAAGGCTTTTGAATTATTACGCAAAGATGAAAAAATTCTCACTGAACTGGAACAGGAGAGTAAAACTGAACGTAAAAAACTTGTTGACGAATATCAAAAAATGTCCGATCAGATTAAAGAATTAAACAAAAAACTGGAAGTGCTAAAAGAGCAAAATTGGGAAAGTCGTATAGAAGAAATTATAGAAAAGGCTGAAAAGATCGACGATATAAAAATGGTAACTTCTCAGATTCCCGATAAAAATATTGATGAACTCAAGAAGATTGGTGATATTATTCGGGAAAAACTGGAAGTTGGTGTAGGAGTAATAGCTTCGGAGCGAGAGGGAAAACCGGGGTTAGTAGTCGTGGTATCTGATGGTGCTAGAAATAAATATGATCTTAAAGCCGGTGATCTGGCTCTTGAATTAGGCAAAATTCTGGGCGGTGGCGGTGGTGGTCGTCCCCATCTGGCAACTGCCGGAGGTCGCCATGCTGACAAGATCAACACCATGTTGAAGGAAGTGCCCCGATTGATCAAAGCCAAAATTTGACTAAGAGAGGTGCGATATGGAAAAATTATTAAAAGAATATTCAAGTCCTGGGAAAACAGGTGTGGCTCTTTCTGATGAAAAGACTAAAACACCTGATGAATTGATTCCTGAAGAATTATTACGAAAGAAAGAACTTGATATTCCAGAGGTTAGTGAACCGGAAGTTGTTCGACATTATACAAAGATGTCGAGTATGAATCACCATGTTGACAAGGACTTTTATCCTCTGGGATCCTGTACGATGAAATATAATCCCAAGATCAATGATAAGCTGGCCGGACTACCAGGATTTGCTGAAATTCATCCTGAACAACCGCAAAAGACAGTGCAGGGCGCTCTCCAATTAATGTATGAACTGGAAGGCTTTTTAACTGAAATCACCGGAATGGAAGCTGTGACATTACAGCCGGCTGCTGGTTCCCATGGAGAATTAACAGGAACAATGTTGATCCAGAAATATCACCAGGTCAAAGGTAACGAGAAAAAATATATTCTGATTCCAGACTCAGCCCATGGGACTAACCCCTCTTCAGCGTCTTCTGTTGATTATGAAGTACGCTCAGTCAAGTCCAATCAAAAAGGCATTATTGATGTAGAAGATCTCAAAGAAAAAATTGATGATGATGTGGCCGGAATGATGATCACCAATCCTAGCACTCTGGGACTTTTCGAGGAGGATATCGAAGAGATCAACGCTCTGATTCACAAACACGATGGCATTGTTTATATGGATGGTGCCAATCTGAATGCTTTGTTTGGTGTTGCCAAACCTGCTGATATGGGTTTTGACATTGTGCATATGAATTTGCACAAAACATTTTCAACTCCTCATGGTGGAGGTGGTCCAGGCAGTGGTCCGATCGGTGTGGTCAAAGAACTGGAACCCTTTCTACCTGTTCCCCGGGTTGTTAAAGAAGGCGATCAATATAAACTCTCATCTGATTTTCAGCAATCCATTGGTCGTATGCTTGGATATTACGGACATTTTGGAGTAATGGTTCGGGCCTATGTTTACATCTCAATGTTAGGAGCAGAAGGGCTCAAAAAAGTATCCCGCAATGCTGTTTTGAATGCCAATTATGTTCGCAAAAAATTATCACGCCTCTATGACGTTCCCTTCAACAGAACCTGTATGCATGAATTTGTGGCCTCAGCTCAAAAACATAAAAAAGAATACGGAGTCAAGGCTCTTGACATTGCCAAACGGCTGCTCGATTATGGAATGCATGCACCGACTGTCTATTTTCCTCTGGTTGTCAAGGAAGCTATGATGATCGAGCCTACAGAAACGGAAGCCAAGGCCAATCTTGATAATTTCATAGAGATCATGAAAAAAATAGACAAAGAGGCCCAAGAAGATCCTGAAATGCTCAAAAATGCTCCCTATGATACACCGGTCAGACGTCTGGATGAATTAAAAGCCAATAAAGAGCTCAAAATAAAATGGTGAGCTTTTTAAAAAGATGACTCAAGGACTGGATAGGAGAACCGCTTGATAAAGAAATTTGCAGTCATTGTTAATCCTGCTGCAGGTAAAGGTAATAGTATTCGAGAATTACCGAAACTCCAGAAAATATTTGATTATTATACTATAGATTATGATTTTTATCTCACAAAAGAACCGCGCCATGCTACAGAAATTACAAGGTCAATTAAAAATAATTATGACGCTCTCATAGTATTTGGTGGCGATGGTACAATTAATGAGGTTGTCAATGGTCTAATTGGCTCCGAGATTCCACTAGGAATTATTCCTCATGGTCGGGGCAATGATTTTGTCCGTAGCATTGATATTCGCAATAATTATAAAAAAGCTGTGCGGTCGTTGATAAATTATCAGGTCAAAAAAATTGATGTAGGCCGAATTAATGATATCCATTTTGTGAATGGAATAGGAGTTGGACTCGATGGCTATATCAATGAAGAAAGCCAAAATCCCGGTCACAGGGGCATCTTAAGCAGCCGATTAGTTTACATCTGGAGTCTTCTCAAAGCCTGGTTAAAGTGGAAGGCTGTACCTCTCAAGGTAGAGATTGATGGCAAATTGGCCATGGAAGATCACGCCTATCTTGTGGCTATTGGAAATGGTCGGGCCTGTGGCGGTGGTATTCTGCTTAATCCTGACGCAGTTCTCGATGATGGCAAACTGGATGTAAATTTTGTCTCCGATATTCCTAAAACCAAATTATTATATAAATTTCATGCCCTCTTGAATGGCAAAATAGATACAATACGGGAGGTCAATCAATTCATTGGTGAGAAGATTCGAATCATTAGTGAACACCGTTTGCCAATCCATTATGATGGTGAAGTCTTCAATAGTAGCCAAAATGAAATCATGATCAACACTATTCCCCGAGCAATTAATGTGCTCACAGGATGAATTTAGGAGGATGATTTAATTTGCGATTGAAGACAGGATTTCTGCTGGTTATTCTTACTGCTCTTGTTCAGGCGAAAAGCCCTGATTTGAATATCAGTCTTTTGCAGTCGGAACAGGATTCGGTTCACATTTCTCCTCGTAAAGCTATGATCATGTCGGCAATTGTTCCGGGAACAGGTCAGATCTATGCTCGGCAGCCTCTCAAGGCAGTTTTGTTTGCTGGAGCCGAAGCCTTTTGCATTCGACAGGTTATTTACTGGAACAGGATTGATAATTATGTTGAAGAAACTATATCTAGAGTTGGCGAGGAGGCCTGGGAACAGCTTGAAATTCCTCAGCAGCAGGATACTGTGCGGGCTATTACTGGATACAATCTAAAGCGGGAACCCTGGAAGCCTGAGGAAACTCGCAATAAATCCTACTGGTGGATCGCCGGGATCCACATTGTTAGTATGCTGGATGCCTATGTTGATGCTCATTTAATTAATTTTCCAGAGGACAAACTGGAGCTATCATCCTTTTATAATCGAAGAAAATACGGAATAAATATTTCAATTAAGTTTTAAGGGGTTTTTGATGGAAGTTGAAAGAGATCAATGGGGTTCAAAAGTTGGTTTTATACTGGCAGCTGCTGGTTCAGCAATCGGACTGGGCAATATCTGGAAATTTCCCTATCTGGTTGGCGAGAATGGTGGAGCAGCTTTTATTATCATTTATCTGGTCAGTATTTTAATAATTGGACTCCCTACAGTTATAGCCGAGGTTCTGATTGGTCGCACAGCGCAGAAAAATCCGGTTGGCAGCTTTCGCCAATTATCCCAAAATTCGCTTTTTTGGACAGCAGTAGGAGGAGTAGGTGTTTTTGCTGGCTTTGTGATTCTATCTTATTACAATGTGATTGCTGGATGGTGTGCAGGCTATGTTGTTGAATCAGTTAAAGGCAGTTTTGCTGCTATAAATGATCCTGAAATGGCTGGTGAATTTTTTGGCAGTTTGGCTGGAAATCCAGGCTGGACTCTGGGATTTCACGCCCTTTTCATGTTTTTGACAGTTGGGATAATATATTTTGGTGTTAGTAATGGTATTGAAAAGGCTGCTAAAATTTTGATGCCTTTGTTGCTTTTCTTTATGCTGGCTCTAGTGATAAGAGGAGTGACTCTTGAAGGCGCAAAAGCCGGGATCGCCTATTTAATGAAACCGGATTTCAGCGCTATTAATGAAAGAACAATTTTGCTGGCTTTGGGACAGGCTTTCTTTTCTTTGAGTCTCGGAATGGGTGCGCTTCTGACCTATGGTAGTTACATGTCAAAAGATGACAATCTGCTTAATTGTTCTCTCAATATTGTAATTCTGGATACATCCATTGCTTTGCTGGCTGGTTTTATGTTTTTTCCGGCTCTGTTTGCTCTCGGTCTTCATCCTGATCAGGGACCGGCTCTTATTTTTAATATTTTACCTTCTATGTTTAATGAAATTCCTGCCGGTGGGTTTTTTCGTATAATTTTCTTTCTACTGCTTTCTATGGCTGCTTTGACTTCGACAATTTCACTTATGGAGGTAATCACCGCCTTTTTTACAGAAGAGTTCAATCTATCCCGGCGCAAAGCCACAATTTTTCTTGGCGGAGTGGTCTTTTTGCTGGGGGTACCGAGTGCGCTTTCTTTTGGACCTCTCCAGGAGTTTCATATATTTGGAAAAACCTTTTTCGGTGTAGCTGATTTCTTTGCTTCCAATATCCTTTTGCCTCTAGGTGGAATTTTTATACTGGTTTTTGTTGGCTGGTTCTGGGGAATGAAAAAGGCGATTCCCAATTTACTCCAGGGAACAGAAGGAATGTCGAATATATTACTGAATATCTGGAAAATTCTAGTTAAATTTGTTGCGCCAGTACTTGTTTTAATTGTTTTATTATTTAAAATATTTGGATAATTTTTGAGTCGATTCAAGTTTGTTGCTATAATTGTTTTTGTATTCGTGGTTTTATGTAGAGGCCAGGCTGATGTGAAACATAATCAGCAGCTAGAAGCACAATTAATCCAAAAGAAGCCTCAAATAATGACCAGAATGCTGGCCATGGATAAATTAAAGCACTTTTCTTTTTCGCTTTACACAACAACTACTGGATATTATATAATGAATCGTATGCTGGATACAAAATATAAAGATGCTTATCTATTTTCTGCTGGTTTTAGCATCACGCTAGGACTGGGTAAAGAAGGCTATGATCTAAAAAGTGATCAAGGTACATTTAGTTTCTATGATATTATTGCTGACGTTGCTGGAACTGCTCTTGGTATATTAATTATAGATAGGATTGATAATGGATAATTTTAATGAACTAGTCGGTTGTATTCATGCCCATTCGATTTATTCTGATGGAAGTGGTGATTACCCTAAGATAATTCAGTCAGCTATTGATGCAGGCCTTGATTATTTGCTTATGTCTGATCACATGACCTTAAAAGGACGTAGCGAAGGTTACAATGGCTGGTATGATGATTTTTTTCTGGGAATCGGTTATGAAATTCAGGATCCAGATGACCAACATCACTATTTGGCTTTTGGTCTTGAAAAGATATTGGATGCTGAATTGAGTCATGAACAGTATATCAAAGAAGTAGATAAAAAAGGAGCGCTAGGTATTGCCGCTCATCCATTTGAAGAGCGAGATCCAGAAAAAGCACCTCGCGGTATGCCGCCAATTAACTGGACCAGTTTAGATTATCCTGAAATCAAAGTGATAGAACTCTGGAATATGATGTCGCACTGGATGGAAAAAACAACCTTGCGGAATCAATTTTGGAATTTTCTGCATCCTCGCAGCTTTTCTACCCATCCAAAAAGAAAGTTGCTAAAATGGTGGGATAAGGTCAATCAGAATCGTAAGGTTACCGCCATTGGCGCTGTGGATGCTCATGCTACAAAGATAAAAATTCTGGGGCTGTTTGAGAAAGCAGTCTTTGATTATAAAATTATGTTTAAATCTATTCGTACTCATCTGCTGCTTGATGAACCTTTTGATCATCATATTGAAGAGGAAGATGCCGAAACTATTATTTATGACAACATTAGTTCAGGCCGCAATTTTATTTCTAATTATCGTCGAGGAGATGCTCGAGGCTTTCGCTTCTGGGCAGAAGCGAATTCCAGATTAATTCAGATGGGAGACTCCATTCAGGCTGATGAAGCAAAATTGTATGCCAGTTTACCACGAAAAGCTCATGTCAAAGTAATTCGAAATGGCGAAATTTTTAAGAAAGTATATACCAATAATCTGGAATTAGAGGTTCCCTCTGGCCTATATCGACTGGAAGCCGAAGTCAAGCAGCGGGGATGGATCTATACTAATCATATAAAAATTAAAGGTGGACATAATTAATGTGTGGCATAGTTGGAATTTATGATCATGAGGAAGCTTCAACACTTAGTTACCTATGCCTCTATGCTCTGCAACATCGAGGGCAAGAGGCTGGTGGGATTGTATCCTGGGACGGGGATAAGAGTTTTGTGGAGAAAGGCGTAGGTTTGATTTCAGATGTCTTTGGTGACAAGGACAAAATGAATCGATTACCCGGTCGAATGGCAATAGGTCACAATAGATATTCTACCCATGGAGGCAGTGGAAAACAGAATATACAACCCTTTTTGTTCAATTTTCAAAACAGCTCGGTCTCAATTGCTCATAATGGAAATCTGATCAACTTAAGAAATACCAAGCAGGTCCTTGAGGATAAAGGAGCTATTTTTCAAACAACTTCTGATACGGAATTTATTATCCATCTTTTTTCCCATTCTGAGAAAGATAGTTTTGAGGAAAAGATGCTGGATGCTTTTAGTAGTGTTCAGGGTGCATTTTCAGTAGTTATGATGCATGATGATAAGATGATTGTAGCCCGGGATAAGCATGGTCTTCGTCCCCTGGCTATGGGTAAATTGAACGGTTCCTATGTTTTTGTTTCAGAGACCTGTGCTCTGGATCTGATTGGTGCCGAATATATCCGTGATATTAAGCCTGGAGAATTGTTGATAATTGACCAAAATGGTTTGCAATCTTTTACTATCGCAGAAGAGAAAAAAAAGCACTGTATATTTGAATATGTTTATTTTTCCCGGCCTGATAGTGAAATTTTTGGCACAAGTGTAGATAAGATCAGAAGAAAATTTGGTAAAATTCTTGCTCTGGAAAAGCCTGTTTCCAATGGCGATGTTGTTATCTCGGTACCAGATTCCAGTAATACTGCTGCAGTAGGTTTTTCTCAAAGATCGGAAGCCCGTTTTGAAATCGGTTTGATCAGAAACCATTATGTAGGAAGAACTTTTATTTATCCATCTCAAGCCGTTCGGGATTTTTCTGTAAAATTAAAATTCAATACTATAAATGGTGTTCTGGAAAATCGCAGAGTTGTGATTGTTGATGACTCTATTGTGCGGGGAACTACGCTGAAAAAGTTGGTACGCATGATAAAAAAAGCCAATCCAGAAGAGATTCACATTAGAATCGCCTCGCCACCTGTAAAGTATCCCTGTTATTATGGAATGGACTTTCCGTCGGAAAAAGAATTGATTGCCAATCAGAAAAGTTTGGAAGAAATCAGAGAACACCTGGATGTTGACAGCCTGGAATACCTGAGTGTAGAAGGGCTTTTAAAAGCCACAAAAATGCCTCATGAAAATTTTTGCACGGCTTGCTTTACTAAAAATTATATTGAAGAGCGAAAGGAAGAAGAATCATTATGAAGTTAAAGATTCCCAAGAAAGTTTTGCAGGCCCTGGACTATCTGATCTTATTTGATCCTATTTCACTGATCATGGTTGTATTGGTAACTCTGGCTGGATTTGCTTCTCAAAGTGCGGTAGCCAATAATTCTCCAGCCTGGTGGGTGACTGGATTGAGCCTGAATACATTTTTATCCTTTGCAGCAATTTTATTGGTCAGCGGCGGAATCCTGATCCTGAATCAGATTAATCATGTGGAGAATGAAGATAAATCCAATCAATTATCCCCGGTTGAAAATGGCCAGATTGAGCCCGAGAATGCTAAAAAAATTGCAGTCATTGCTATGATCATTGGACTGGCTTCTTTGCTATTGATCCAAAAATTATTATTGGCCGGATTTGCTGTTATAATTGTCGCTACCAGAGCAGTGGGACACAATTTGTTAAATATTAGCAAAAAAGAAAAGGGCGTAATGTGGCTGGTGTCCAATATTGTATTTGCCATTTTGCTTTTTGGTTTTGGCTGGCAGATCAAAGGCTCTTTGAATCTGACTACTTTGAAAATGTTTGGCCCCTATTTACTGGAAATTGTTTCCCTTCTGATTCTGATTTTTCTCCTTGACGGTAATATGTTGTATAAAAGTTATAAAGACGGTGAAGAAATAATTCATATGGGTGACCGAGGACATTTGATCTGGCTGTCAGCAGTTTTGGCTTTAGGCGCATTTTTATGGGGGCTCAAGCTGGGAGATCCTATGCTAACTCATTCTTTGCTATTGGGACTGGTTCTGTATATCATTTTAGTTTTCAAAGTAAATCACCTCTGGATTTTGAGAACTGTTTCCTATACTTTATTCTTTTTTGTCTTTTTTGGCAGTTCTCAGTACCCCTGGTTTTTCCTGTTTGCAATAATTGCTTATTATTTATCCAAAAAGTACTATAACCAGCGCTATGATATCAGGTTTCCTAATTTTGGTAATATTGAAGAAACCGGAGTACAAAATGCTGAAAATTGACAATCAACGTTGTGATCTATGTGGTCTCTGCGTTAGTGTATGTCCGGTCAATGTTCTGGAAATGTTCGAGAAATTTGTGGAGATTGATCAGGAAAAGTGCACGGCCTGCACAAAATGTGTCCGCATCTGCCCGGTCAGAGCGCTCTCTTTGAATGAGGAAAGGGGGCAAGATGCTTAAAGATTCCTATGATATTGTAATTGTAGGAGGAGGGCCGGCGGGCTTGAATGCTGCCATTA
>DATGCI010000201.1:0-2105 GCA_035312185.1 bacterium | reverse complement strand
CATAAATATCCCCAGATCGATGGTCCTTTTTTACCAGAAAATATTACTTTTGTCCATACTGAGGAATTGCTGGAAAAATATCCTGATCTGACACCTGAAGAAAGAGAAGCGGCCATTACGAAAGAAAACAAAGCAGTTTTTGTGATCGGCGTAGGGGGTGAACTTCAGGATGGAACTCGTCATGAAATTCGTGCCGCAGATTATGATGATTGGACTACCCAGACTCCTGGCGAATATAAAGGGCTCAATGGCGATATTCTGGTCTGGAATCCGGTTTTAAATTCAGTTCTGGAACTTTCCTCAATGGGAATTCGTGTTGATCGGGAGGCTCTATTGAGACAGCTCAAGATTAACGATGAAGAATACAAGAAGGATATGTATTTCCACCAGCAGATTTTGAATGATGATTTACCCCAATCGATTGGAGGCGGAATTGGTCAATCCCGTTTATGTATGTTTTATCTCAGAAAAGCCCACATTGGTGAGGTGCAGTCCTCGATATGGCCCGATGAGATTCGAAGTAAATGTGAAGAACATGATATAAATTTACTCTAAAATAAAAAAAGCAGGCCTCGTAATGGGGCCTGCTAAAAAATTTTGTATCGAAAACTTAATTATTCTAAAGTCGTTCGCCTATAAATACCACTTTTATTAATAAATAGAATTACTGGCGTATCATTGCCTACGGGACCTAAATCACGGCCATTTAAATTGAGGCTTTCAATTGCCTCCGGTTTCCCGATCTTGATGACAAAGTTATTGGCTGCCAGCCATTCTTCCTGATTATCTTCAATATAAATTGCATCCAGTGTATCACTATTGTCTATAATCACGTTCATCCAGCATGTATCCTGAAAAGTAGCTTCCAAAAGCAAACTATCACTGCTAATAGTCTCAGAAGTCTCTTCTTGATTTTCGGTAATAATAGTGTCAGGTAAATCCCTCGGAGTAGATTTTTCAGCCTCTTCTTCCCGAGTTGTGTCAACTTTCTCCTCCTCAATGGGAATTTCTGAAACATTGAGAGGCATTGTATCACTTTCCTGACCGCCACCGCTGTTGATGGCTTTTTTCAAGAAGAAAATTATCACAAAAAATACTACGATGATAATAGCAATCGTGGTCAAATTCTTTTTATTTGTACCAGGAGTGATTGATAATTTATTAACAGTTGTATCGGAAGATTGCTCAGGTTTTTGAGGCTTTTCATCAAGACCGGCAGTGAATTTATATTTGTCGAATTGCTCCAGAATCTCTTGTGCATTGATACCTAATTCTTCGGCGTAACTTTTTAGGAATAATTTAATATAGGTGCTTGGTAAAATTTCAAAATCGCCTTCTTCAATTGCCCGTAAGAATTTGATATCAATTTTAGTGTTTTCGGAAATTTGCTCCAGGTTATAGCCCAGTTCCTGCCGCTTTTGTTTTAATTTTTTATAAAATTGATTTTCACTCATTTCATCCTTCCTTTGGTCACTCTAATATCATAATAATTTTTATCAATATCAACCATTATAAACACTTTGCTAGCTTATTTTTGGCCAGATTGAAAAAGGCTGAAATGGGGAATCCAACTACATTATAAAAACAGCCGTTAACTTCTTTTACAAATATTGCGCTGAAATCCTGAATAGCATAGGATCCGGCCTTGTCTTCATAGGTGTAATTATTTACATAGAATTCTATCTCTTCTCGGTCTAAAGCAAGAAAGGTTACTTTTGTTGTTTCAGATGAAGAAAGGTACTTCTGATTAGCGCTATTCAAAATTGTATATCCAGTGATAACCCGGTGAGTGTTGTCACTCAGTTTTTTAAGCATATTAATAGCATCTTTTTTATTCTTAGGTTTTTCCAGAATCTCATTACCAAGAACTACGATAGTATCGGCTCCGATTATCCAGGCATCATCAAATTTTGCGGCTACGTCCCGGCTTTTAGCCAATGAGTGCTCGACTGCTAACTCCTGAGGATTCTTATCATCGTCGCCTTCCTCTTTGTAATTGGAGGGCTGAATTTCAAAATCAAGCCCAATCATATTTAAAATATCTTTACGTCGGGGGGACTTCGAAGCTAGAACAATTTTTTTGTCGTAAAAATCCAGACCATTAA
>DATGCI010000200.1:0-3594 GCA_035312185.1 bacterium | reverse complement strand
TATTCTGACCGGCCGCTATCCTACCAGACATGGAATCACCGACTGGATACATCACTGGATAGAACCGGATCCTGATAAACAGCCTACAGGTTATCGAGGCGGGAAAAAACAAAAACTGCTGACACCGGCTAATCATCTCTATTTGGAACACGAAGAAAAAACAATTGCAGAATTACTGAAAGATGAGGGCTATACAACCTGTCATGTTGGAAAATGGCATCTGGGCCAGGAAGAATGGTATCCTGACTATCATGGATTCGACCAAAATATTGGAGGCTATGAACAGGGCCATCCTGATAGTTATTTTTCACCATATAAAAATCCTGAACTAAAGGACGACGAAAAAAATGAGTATTTAGTTGATCGGTTAGGTGAAGAAGCTGTTGATTTTATTTCCCAGGCCAACCAGAAAGAAAAGCCGTTTTTTCTCTATATGTCTCATTATGCCGTTCATACTCCCATTCAATCTAAAAAAGATTTGATTGAATATTTTAAGGAAAAAGATATTCCAGAAGACAAAGATTTTCACCCTGAATATGCTGCTATGATAAAAAGCCTTGATCAGGCTGCTGGAAAAATTATTTCTAAACTGAAAGAAAAGGATGTTTATAATGATACGGTAATCATATTCACAGGTGACAATGGCGGTCTAAAATTACCAAGAGGAGAAAGTGACTATTATTGGACTGATAATTCACCATTAAGAGCCGGAAAAGGCTATCCTTACGAAGGTGGAATTCGAGAACCATTTATTATCAGAGTGCCCGGTATGACAAAAGCTGGAACAGAAAGTGATGCTATTGTAAATAGTATTGATGTTTTGCCAACCGTTTGCGATCTAATCTCTGCAGAATTACCTAAAAATGTAAAAATCGATGGCAAAAGCATTCTGCCATTTATCAAAGGTAAAAAGGAAGGTGAGCAAAGAACTATGTACTGGCATTTTCCCCATTATTGGGCTGGTGGAGTTGTTGCACCTTATAGTGCTGTGAGATCAGGAAAGTGGAAAATGGTCAAATGGTATGAAGGCAATGTAATTGAATTATATAATTTGGACAAAGACATTGGTGAGACTACTGATCTATCGGAGAAATATCCAGAGGTTGTTGAAAAATTGGATCAAAAACTTTCTGATTGGCTAAAAGAAACAGGAGGAAAATTACCAAAACCAAATCCTGATTATCAAGCTAATTCATAGTAGAAATATGAACAGAATATGTAAAAGATATAGTGATAATTATTTTATGATTTTGCTGCTGGATTTGAATTGCCAAATTATTCCGCAAGCCGTTACGCAAAGTTATGATTTCAGTTTTCTATAATGTCAGAAGAGATTGGGCAATGAATTTTTCAATAGTCCACTGATTTGACATTGATTTTATAAGGAAAATTAATAAATTAAGGGCTATAAAAAATAATTTTTATGGAGAGAACACGTTATGGGGAAAGTTAAAAGAAAAAATAAAATCCGAAGAAATTTAATTTTAAGAGCATTATTGGACCATAAATCCCTATCCTTAACAGGATTAAAAAATAAAACAGGTATAAGCCTGCCCGTAGTTTCTTCAATTGTTAGCAATTTGCAAGACAAAGGCTATATAGTTGAAGTAGAGGGTACCGAAACTCGCAAAGCCGGCCGACCTCCATCAATTTATGAATTAAATGGCGAAGCAGGCTATGTATTAGGTGTGGATATTGGTAGATTAAATAGTAATTTCGTTATTATTGACCTGGCTCAAAATATAGTAAAATCCGTTCGCCGTAAGTCAGTAGATGTCAATAGCTCTAGTCTGGAAACAGTAGATAAATTGCATGATGAATTGAATAGCGTTCTAGAAGATACAGAAGTTGATTGGGAACGAATCCTGGGCGTTGGTTTTTCAATCCCAGGAATTGTACAGGGCCCCAAAGGTATTACTAAAACCTATTTTAATTTCGAGGATAGGACAATCAAGGAAATTTTAGAAGAGAAATTAAATAAACCTGTCCACATTGAACACGATGCCAAAGCTATGGCTCTTGGTGAACGTTGGTTCGGCGATGCCCGTGACAAAAATAATGTAATCTGTATTAATCTTGGCTGGGGGATCGGTTCCGGAATCATCATTGATGGCAAACTTTATTATGGTAGTGATTTTTACGCTGGAGAATTCGGTCATCTTCAGGTTGTTCCCAATGGAAATTTATGCTATTGTGGCAAAAGAGGTTGTCTGGAAACTTATGCTTCAGGAAAAGCCATAGCCAATACAGCCCGTGAAAAAATCAAAAATGGCGCCCAGACTATTCTCACCGATAAAGCGGATAATAATGTCGACAATATCGATACAAAGATGATTGTTGAAGCTTCCAAAAAAGGTGACCAATTCGCCTTTGAAATACTTGAAGAAGCAGCCGGTTATATTGGTCGAGGACTCGCCCAGATGATCAATATTCTCAATCCGGAATTGATTATCTTTGGTGGTAAAATTGCTACTGCCAAATCGTCTATTATTAATCTGGTCGTTTCTTCCACAATGAAATACTCAATGACTCACATAAATGATAATCTTGAGTTTACAACTTCAAAACTAGGTACTAATGCCGGTGCTCTGGGAGTCGCAATGCTGGAAGCCCAAAAACTATTTGAAGTGGAACACCTCAATCCGCAGGCTCACGTCTAAAAATCAATTTTAAATCCAAAATTACTAAATTATTTGGAATAATAGTCAATGGGTCTTACTTTTAGATGGATAGAAAATAAAAAATATAAAAAAATAAGCATTGTTAATAAAAAAATGTTAATAATTACTGAAACGGGGGCATTATGAATGTCGATCGAAGAAATTTTTTGAAAAAGGCCGGAATTGCCGCTGCTGGTCTCAGTTTGATGAATTGTAATATTACAAAGGGGCAGAAAAAACCAAATATAATTTATATTCTTGCTGATGATCTAGGTTATGGAGAATTAGGTTGCTATGGTCAGGACAAGATTGAGACACCAAATATTGATAAACTGGCAAAAAATGGGATGAAATTCAACCAGCATTATTCTGGATCGCCAGTTTGTGCTCCCTCCCGCTGCGTTCTCATGACTGGAAAACATGCCGGGCATGCCTATATTCGTGGTAATGATGGAATGAGCTCTCGAGGCGATATCTGGGATTATGAAAAGATGGCCAAGAATCCAAAACTGGAAGGTCAGCGGCCAATTCCTGATGAAACAAAGACAATTCCTGAGCTCCTTAAAACAGCTGGATATAAAACCGGGGCCATTGGTAAATGGGGTCTAGGACCACCTCATTCTGAAGGCGCACCTAATAATCAGGGCTTTGATTTTTTCTATGGATATATTTGTCAAAGAATGGCCCATTCCTATTATCCAACTCATTTATGGAAAAATGGCAAAAAGGATACTTTAAGGAATGAATTAGTGGTTCCCCATCAGAAATTAGGCGAAGATAAGGATCCCAAGGATCCCGAGAGCTATGAAAAATTCCATGGCCAAGATTATACACCAACTCTGATGTATAATGAGATGGAAAAATTTGTGGAAAGCAATAAAGATCAGCCTTTCTTTTTCTACTGGGCCAGCCTCATTCCTCATGTTGCTCTGGC